>CAKMKL010000051.1 GCA_927443375.1 uncultured Paenibacillus sp.
TCGGAGTTGATCAGGAATACAGCCGCTTTATTCAGCCGCTGCAGCTGCAGCAGATCCTTGAACGAATGCCCCGTCGCCCGCTTCAGGAGAGCCGAAAGGGAGTTTGGGTGAAAACTGAAGTGCTCAGCCATATCAGCCAGCGTTGCATCCCGGTAATGATCTTCAATGTACTTGAGGAAATCCACGATGGATGCATCCTCACCCTCCCGGATGGAGTACCGGACCCCAGAACCCTCAGTATGGCGGATGAGCTCGGTGAAAAGAATGATCAGGTAAGAGTTAATGATATCGGATGAACACAGTCCCCGGTCAAAATATTCGCACATCAGCTGCTCCATAATTTGATTGGTCTTCTGGACACCTTGCAGCGGAAAGTGAAGAAAACGGCTTGTGCGCCGTTTATTTGTCAGGGAGCTGACCAGGAACTGCGAGATGATGCTTTTGGTGGTAAAGCGGTTCAGGATACCGATGGAAAGATAGTCGTGCCGCAGCTTGATATCGATGACCATGTCATCCGGATTTAGCTTTAAGAGTGTGTGTGGAGTCATTTTGTCGATCAGCACGATTGCGCCTTGGTTCAGAGCGATCTCCAGCTCGTTGACGAGCACTGTACATTTCCCTCTATATACATACACCATCTCGATATACGGGTGCACATGCATCGGAACCTGCAGATTCTTGACATGCCGCGAGATCACCAGCTGATCCTCGATCGGATTGTTAGTACGGTCAAAGATCATATCGAAAAGATAGACCTGGAGGCCGCCGATTTGAAGGGTCTTCGGTTGATAGGAGGCTTCAAGGTCATTCCAATTGGGTGCTTCCTGGGGATGGTTTCGCAAATATGCAAGCAGATCGACGGTTTCCATGGTGTTCCTTTCTCGGTTGCAGCCTTAAGGTTATTTCGTTCTAGTATCTCCGATACTTTTCATTATAATCAGCAGACCCGGATGCAGCAATAACGGCTGCAACGTATTCGATTCGAGCATAAAACGCTTTCATTCCGGCCTTATCGTTCTTTCGGCTCATTGCTAAGATAAGAGTGTCCCCTCCAGTCGGGACTCACATAGATACTACACAGATCAATTAGAGTTGGGAGCGTTTACTATGAAACATTTATTTCCGAAGGAATTTATTTGGGGCTCTACTACTGCAGCCTACCAAGTTGAGGGCAACAATACCGGCAGTGACTTCTGGGCGGAGGAACATGCGGAAGGATCTCCCTATGCGGATAAATCCGGTGATGCTATTGATCATTACCGGCTGTACCGGGACGATATTGCCTTAATGGCGAGTCTTGGGCTTAAAGCTTACCGTTTCTCCATTGAATGGGCAAGAGTAGAGCCGGCGCCCGGGCAATATTCCCGCTCAGCGATTGAACATTACCGGGATATGCTGAACGTCTGCTATGAGTATGGTCTGATGCCGGTTGTTGCGATGCACCATTTCTCCTCGCCCCAATGGCTGATGCGTATCGGAGGCTGGGCCAGCCCGAGTGTTCCGGATCGTTTCTCCAAGTATTGTGAGGTTGTATTTCAGGAACTCGGCAGCCTGATTCCTTATGTTCTGACTTTTAATGAAATTAATCTTCCTGTTATGCTCCGCGATGTCTTCATGAACAATGGTCTTGTTCCTCCGGTCGGGATTGATAGCGCTTCCTGGAGAGCACCTCAATGGAGGGAATCCGCCGCCAGGCTGTGCGGAACGACCGTGGACAACTATGTAACGTTCCATATGATTTCAGACGAAGCCAAGATCGCTTTACTAAAGCAAGCGCACATCCAGGCGAGAGAGGCGATTAAACGGGTCAGTCCGCAGACCAGAGTCGGGTTATCGATGGCTTTATCTGATGTTCAATCCGTGCCCGGGGGCGAGGACATCGCTGAAGAAAGGTGGCAGCTTTATTTCCGGCAGTATCTGTCCATGCTGGAAGGGGACGACTTTTTCGGTCTGCAGAACTATACGCGGGAAGTCTACGGACAAGAAGGATTGGTCAGACCCGCACCCGGTGCGGAGTTAACGCAAATGAAATATGAGTATTATCCGGAGGCACTCGCTAATGTGATCCGCAAAGTGGCGAAGGATTTGTCCATCCCGATCCTGATAACGGAACATGGTATCGGCACAGATGACGATGTGCGGCGGATCAATTTTATCCGCACTGCCCTTGAAGGCCTTCATTCTTGTATCAGAGACGGCATTGCTGTCACGGGTTACCTGCACTGGACGACCTTCGACAACTTCGAATGGAATGCGGGATACTCCATGACGTTCGGACTGATTGCAGTGGACCGCTCCACACAGGAACGCCATCCCAAAGAGAGTGCACATTATCTTGGCCGTATCGCCCAGACCAATACGCTTGAATAACACCTGCGTCTAGTTTTTTAACGAATGAGGAGGAATTACCCATGAGTAATTTGGCTGTAACGGAGATCGTCACTGAGGAAATCCCCGGCAAGCTATCGCTCAAAGAACGTCTGGGTTATGCTGTTGGCGATTTATCGACGAATATTATATGGACCGCAATCACGACATTTCTTACCTTCTTTTACACCGATATTGTCGGAATCTCGGCAGGAGTCGTTGGTACGATCTTTCTGTTAACCCGCTTACTGGACGGCGTCGTAGACATAGGAATCGGTGCGCTGGTCGACCGGACCAACAGCAAGCACGGCAAAGCCCGCCCATGGATTAAGTGGATGGCAGTGCCTTTCGGTCTATCGGTGATGGTTCTGTTTACGGCACCGGATCTCGGTAATACAGGATCAATTATCTATGCAGCCGTTACTTATTTTATTGTTACGGTAATCTACTCTGCCATCAACATTCCATATGCTGCATTGAATTCTCTGATGACACAGGATTCCTACCAGCGCAGTCTGCTGAATATTACACGCATGACGCTGTCGCTGCTCGGCGGCGTAACGATAAGTATCATCACTATGCCTGTAGTGAACGCATTCGGAGGCGGGAAGTCCGGCTGGGCGTTAACATTCGGAATTATCGGTATTCTGTCACCCCTCCTTTATTGGATCACCTATAGAACATCCAAAGAGCGTGTGAAGCCCGTTGTTGTCAAAAAGGCGATTCCCTTGCGTAAAGGAGTGCGGGCGCTGGGCCGTAATAAATATTGGCTCATCGTCCTGATGTTCAACGTGTTTCTGTTTCTGAGTACTGGAGTCAGTTCGGCACTCAATATATACTACGCTCAATATATTTTGCATAATCCCGCTCTGGTAGGCTCTCTTTCTTTGGCCGGTCTGGTACCCTTAATTATCGGTATTGTGCTCTCTGCCCCGCTAATTAAAAGAATCGGCAAACGGAATACGATTCTGGCGGGGGCTATATTGTCGGCAGTCGGTTCAGTGATGGTCTTTATCGACCCCACAAACTTCATGCTTATTATGATCAGTACGGTGATTAAGACCCTGGGTGTAGCACCCGCGGTTGCAACCGGATCTGCCCTGCTGGCAGACACCGTAGAATATGGGGAATGGAAGACAGGTGCGCGCACAGAAGGCCTTATTTTTAGCGGTGCCTCGCTTGCTTCCAAGATCGGCAGCGGCCTTGGAGGTGCCATGGTCGGATGGGTACTATCGGCCGGCGGATATGTGGGCGGTCTGGAGACTCAGCCGGATTCGGCGATTTCAGCAATCAAAGTGCTGTATATTGTCGTTCCGCTGATCCTGGTTATTCTCCAGATTCTATTAATGTTCTTTTATAGTCTGGAGAAAAAATTGCCGGCCATCCTTAAGGAGTTGGGCCAAGTCGCTGGTAAGGAAAATTATTAATCCAAAATAGTGAAAGGAACATGGATATGAACGCTTTGTCTGTTGAATCCCTAACCTGCGAATATCGCAGCAATCCCTTAGGACTTGATACCGAAAAACCACGGGTTAGCTGGAAAATAAAATCGGACCGCCGGGCGGTCCTGCAGCAGGCCTACCGTATTCAAGTGACGGCGGATTCGTTAGGGCATCCGGTATGGGACTCCGCTGTTGTCCAATCTGCACAATCTCTGCACATCGAATACAGCGGTCCCCCTCTGCTCCCGGGAACCCGTTATCATTACAGAGTGAAAATTTGGGATAACTACGGCCGGGAATCGGAGTGGAGCGAGTTCTCCTGGTGGGAAACAGGGCTGATGGCCTCCTCCGCCTGGACGGCCGCGTGGATCACACCTTCACCGGAGGGAATTGCCCCCGAAACCGAAGCGGAATTTCTGCTGAGAAAGAATTTTTCGGTAAAGAGCAACCTGAAACGGGCGCGGGTCTACGCCACCTCTCTCGGGTTGTATGAGCTTTATCTCAATGGAGCACGGGTGGGACAAGACCTGCTGTCACCAGGGTGGACCAGCTACCACCACCGGATCCAATACCAGACGTATGATGTCACAGGGATGCTTGCGGAAGGCGGCAACGCGATTGGATTTGCGCTGGCTGACGGCTGGTTTAAGGGAGGCATGGGGGACTCGCTGTTCCGCTACGGTGACCGCCGGGCGGCGCTGTTGCAGCTTTGCTTGAGTTATGAGGACGGCATGGAGGAATGGGTTGTAACCGATTCCTCATGGAGGTCGGAAACCGGACCTGTCCGGTACTCAAATATTTATCACGGTGAATTCTATGATGCCCGGCTGGAGAAACCCGGCTGGAGTACAGGTGCTTACGATGATACCCCGTGGAAAGGTGTGGAGATAACCAACCCGCCAGCCGGAGAACTAATTGCCCAGGAGAACGAGCCAGTGCGTGTAACGGAAACAATCACGCCGGTGGCCTCCTTTATTACACCTGCTGGGGATACAGTGCTCGATATGGGACAAAACATGGTCGGCCGTATTCGCCTGACCATCCAGGCTCAGGAAGGCACACAAATCCTGCTGAAGCATGCGGAGGTGCTCGACAGCGAGGGAAACATCTACTTTGGCAATCTGAAAGAGGCAAAACAGGAAGTCGGATATACCGCCAAGGGCGAAGGAATAGAAGTATATGCTCCGCGCTTTACATTCCAAGGCTTCCGCTATGTCAGGGTAGAAGGCTATCCGGAGCAGGAGCATGGCCTGCCGCTGGAATGCTTCCTTGGCGAAGTGATGCATACAGATATGCCGCAGACAGGGACTTTCGGGTGCTCCGACCAGCGGATTAACCGGCTTCAGGAGAATATCGTATGGGGACAGCGCGGGAATTTTGTTGATGTGCCTACTGACTGTCCGCAGCGGAACGAACGTCTTGGCTGGACCGCCGATGCCCAGGTATTCGCGGCGACCGCCCTGTTCAATTATCAGGGGGGCCCGATGTTTACGAAGTGGCTGCGCGACCTGAAGGCGGACCAGCACCCGGACGGCGGTGTGCCGTATGTTATTCCACACGCCGGCAGCGGATCAAATGCTGCGGGATGGGGCGATGCAGCAGTAATTGTGCCGTGGACGCTATATCAATACTATGGCGACAAGCGGCTACTGGAAGAACAGTATGAGAGCATGAAAGCATGGGTGAATTATATCCGTGCTCAAGGGGATTCCCCTTATGTCTGGAATACCGGCTTCCAGTTCGGAGACTGGCTCGGGCTGGACGCCAAGGAAGGCAGCTATGTCGGAGCGACCCCGCGGGAGCTGGTTGCGACCGCGTACTACGCCTACTCTACCCGTCTTCTCTGCAAATCGGCAATGGCTCTGGGCAAAGAGGATGACGCATTGGAATACGGCCGCCTTCTGGAAGGCATTCTGTCTTATTTCCGGAACGAGTATATAACGCCTCATGGGAGGGTGGCCGCTCCGACTCAGACTGCCCACGTCCTCGCGCTTGTCTTTGATCTGGTGGAAGGGCCTGTTCGCGACCGTGTGGCCCGGGAGCTCAACCAGCTGGTCGTAGAGAACGACTACCATCTGACAACAGGTTTTGTGGGAACGCCGTATCTCTGCTTCGCGCTGTCAGACAATGGGTACCATCAGACAGCAGTTAAACTGCTCCAGCAGGAGAGCTATCCCGGCTGGCTATATTCAATCACCAAAGGAGCGACCACAATCTGGGAGCACTGGGACAGCATCAAGGAGGACGGCTCCTTCTGGAGCGACAACATGAACTCGTTCAATCATTATGCATACGGTTCAATTGGGGATTGGATGTACCGCTGTGTGGCTGGTCTGGACATGGAGCCCTCGGTCCCGGCATATCGTGAAATCCGGATTTCACCCGGGCTGGGAATCCGCGGACTGGAGTCAGCCAGAGCCTCGTTTGAATCCATGTATGGCCGGATCGTCTCCGGCTGGCATGTGGTTAAAGGTGCAGTAGAAATTGACGTTCAGATACCAGCTAATACAACGGCTCTAGTTCAGCTCACCGGCGCCGGCAAGGATACGCTTCGGGTAAACGGGCAGCGGACCTTTTCGGCGGAAGGCATCCTATCCGCCCAGGAAACCGAAACAGGGCTGTCGCTGAAGATCGGTTCAGGCTCGTACCGGTTCGAATATACTAATAAGGATTTACTTCGAATTGTCTATACAGAGGATTCGCGGGTGAGGGATCTGCTGGCCTTTCAAGAGGAAAGTGAAATATTGGAGAAGCATCTTCCGGAAACCGCCATGCCGCCGCTTAAATTTTTTGTTAAGAATTTAAGCCTTAAGCAGCTGTTGCAGGATGAGAGCAATACCATAACGCCAGAGCGTGTCCGTTCGCTGCTGGAGGAATTGAACAGGAAAGAGTGACTCTGCAGCATAGGCGGTCATAGTTCGGGGAACAGAGCAAACCATAGAAACGCACGGGACCTTCAGGTATGTACTCCCCGTGCGTTATTTCTTTTTATTGGCGTAAGCAATTCTCAGCATTTGTGGAATGCGCCGGCTTCATGTTACAATTAGACCGGATGGTCGGTTTAGAAGGGGGTTGTCACCATAAAAGGACGTTCGGATGGAGAAGAAACGAAGAAACGGATTGTGCAGCAGGCTGCGCGGCTGTTTGTGCAGAAAGGGTATGCGGCTGTAACCATGAATGAGGTCTGCACTGCAGCTAAAGTAAGCAAAGGGAGTCTGTATCACCATTTTCCCAGCAAGGATGAGCTGTTTCTGTATGTGGTTGAAGACGATACGGAGCAGTGGCTCTCAGAGTGGGAAGAGATACGAAGCAGACTCAGCGGGGTCGAGGAGCGCCTTTATGCGCTCGGTGAGCATTACGCGAATGATTTTCAGAATCCGCTGATCCGCGGACTTGAGGAATATGCAAGGTCCCGTACCCATTCAGACGAGATTTATGAGCGGCTCTCACAGTTATACGAATCCGGGGCATCGGCCTGCCGCAATCTGCTCAAGGAAGGCATGGACTCGGGCTGTCTGATTCAGAAGGATCTGAATCATTATGTGGTCATTGTCAGCGGCATGCTGGAGGGGATCGGCAGAGTCAGCGAAATTACAGCACCCTCGGAGGGACCGGCGGAGATTAAGAAGTATTACCGGGATGCCATCAGCCTGCTGCTGCAGGGAATCCGTGCCAATTAGGTATTGGGAAGCGTACAGCAAGCGGGCCACATGACGAACGGGTTGGATAGGGGATTTTCATGTCTTTAATTAGACCGGATGGTCGGTCTTTTATTTCGGGTGAGATTTTTTTGAAGCGATAGGAATGGCATCTGGCGGATAAGCGGATATTGAACATGGGAAAATTATATTGCATAACTGAATGTGTTATTACGGAGGGAATACAATGTCACTGCTGTTAAGAAACCGCGGCGCGATGCTGATGCTGATGATTAGTATATTTTTGACCTTTACCGGGATCGGCCTGGTCGTTCCGATTCTGCCTACTTACATGAATGAGCTGCATATCGGGGGCAGTGTCGTCGGAATGCTGGTGGCTGCATTTTCGCTGACCCAGCTGATCGTCTCGCCGCTTGCCGGCAGGCTGTCTGACCGGATGGGACGCAAAAGAATTATTGTCCTGGGACTGATTGTTTTTGCGTTCTCCGAGCTGGCCTTTGGGGTAGCCCATCAGCCGTGGATGCTGTTTGTGGCCCGGATGCTCGGCGGTATCGGAGCGGCGATGATTATGCCTGCAGTTATGGCTTATGTGGCGGATACTACTTCCATGGATGAACGGGCTAAAGGCATGGGTCTGATCAACGCGGCCATAACTACAGGGTTTATTATTGGACCGGGAATCGGGGGCTATCTGGCCGAGTTCGGCATCCGGGTACCGTTCTTCGCGGCTGCTGTAGCAGCGGCGTTTGTAGCTATTATAACGTTTATTTTACTGCCGGAGTCACGTTCTGCTGCTGCGGTTCAAGGCTCTGCTTCTGTACAGCAAATAAATGAGAGTCTTATAGCCCAACTGCTGCGTTCTTACCGTGAACCGTATTTTATCGGACTGATTATTGTGTTCGTCATGTCCTTCGGCCTCGCTAATTATGAAACAGTGTTTGGACTGTTCGTCGATCATAAATTCGGCTTTACCCCTAAAGATATCGCGTTTGTACTGACCTTTGGCTCGATTGCCGGTGCTGTGGTTCAGCTGACTGTCTTTAGCTGGATTCTGAACCGTTTTGGCGAAAACCGGGTGATCTCTGTGTGCCTCCTGGCTTCGGGTGTATTCATTCTGCTGACCCTGTTTGTCCACGGGTATTTTGCAATCATGGCCGTGACCTTCATCGTGTTCCTGGCCATGGACATTCTGCGTCCGGCTGTCGGCACCCAGCTGTCCAAAATGGCCGGTGAGTCGCAGCAGGGCTTTGTGATGGGCATGAACTCTGCTTATACGAGCCTCGGCAACATTGCTGGTCCGGTTGTTGCTGGAATCCTGTTCGATCTGGACATTAATTATCCGTACGGTGCAGCTGCACTTGTGCTGGTTCTGTGCTTCCTGATGTCATTAAGCACCGGTAAGCGGATGGCCCGGCGTACTATGCAGGCGAAATAACCATTTGGCCGGGTGTTGTGGTAATGCAGTATCCGGCTAACTTTGGTACAGCGGCAATCTGTGATACTATTTTAGATAGAGAATTTATGACACTATATAGATTGAACTTGAAAAAGAACATTAGGGGAAAGTGGCGGAAGGGGATTTTGGAACTGTAGGAGCGATAGCGTCCGCCTGAAAGCTTTTCGAAGAAAAGCTCGCTACGGAAGCATAAGCTGTCTTCGGATTTCTACCGCTAGTAGCGGTTTAAATCAAGAAATCTGAAGACATCAGTGGCCGGAAGTCCAAACATTCTCTGGAGTCACGCCAATCCCAAAATAGAAGATCCACAAGTTCAATCAATATAGCATGTTTACGGAAAGAGGGATACTATTGGCAGCAGAGAATACGAATGCCGGAAATTTGCAGGAGGATGCGGCTATCCGGCAGGAACAGGAACTGATACTCGCGGCAATTGCCAAAGAGCTGAGCATCAGCCTGAGACAGGTGCGGACGACGGTTGGGCTTTTGGATGAAGGGAACACGATTCCATTTATTGCCCGGTACCGCAAAGAAATGACTGGTGAGCTCGATGAAAACGCACTGCGTGATATTGAGGAACGGCTGGGCTACCTTCGTAATTTGGGTGACCGTAAGAAGGATGTTATCCGCAGCATTGAGGAGCAGGGCAAGCTGACACCGGAGCTGCATCAGCAGATTATGAAGGCGGTCAAGCTGCAGGAAGTAGAGGATCTGTATCGTCCGTTCAAGCAGAAGCGTAAGACAAGAGCGAGTGTGGCTAAGGAGAAAGGGCTGGAGCCACTGGCGGATTGGGTAATGGAACAGCGCCGGCAGGGTTCTCCGCTCGAAGAGGCCGCTAAGTATATAGATGCAGACAAAGGTGTGGAGAGTGCCGAGCTGGCCCTGCAGGGCGCGATGGACATTATCGCCGAGAACATTGCCGATGATCCGGCAATCCGCGCATGGGTCCGCCAGTATACGGCCAGCCAGGGGATTCTGGTCTCCGAGGCCAAGGATGCTGCGCAGGAAAGTGTATACGAGAACTATTATAGTTACCGTGAACCGGTACATAAAATGCCGCCGCACCGTATTCTCGCGATTAACCGCGGAGAACGGGAGGGTGTGCTGAAGGTTGGCATTGAGGTAGTCCCGGACAAGATTCATGCCTTCATCACGCGCAAGCTGATCAAGGGGCTGTCCCCGGTCAAGGAGCTGCTGGAAGCCGTAACGGAGGATTCCTATAAACGGCTGATTGCCCCGTCGGTAGAGCGTGAGGTGCGCGGGGAAATGACCGAGAAGGGGGAAACGCAGGCGATTTCGATCTTCTCCGGCAATCTGCGCAGCCTGCTGCTCCAGCCGCCGGTCAGAGGCCTGAGCGTCCTCGGTGTGGACCCGGCTTACCGCACCGGCTGCAAGCTGGCCGTGGTGGATGACACCGGCAAGCTGCTGGAGGTGGCGGTGACCTATCCGACGCCGCCGAACAACAAGAAGAAGGAGGCGGCGGCCAAGTTCAAGGAGCTGATTGCCAAATACGGCATCCAGCTGATCGTCATCGGCAACGGCACCGGTTCGCGGGAGACGGAGCAGTTCACCGCCGAGGTCATCGCCGAGATCGGTGATCCGGAACTGGCGTACCTGATCGTTAACGAAGCGGGCGCCAGTGTCTATTCCGCCTCCAAGCTCGCACAGGAGGAGTTCCCGGATCTGGATGTGGCCGAGCGCAGCGCCGCATCGATTGCCCGCCGCGTGCAGGATCCGCTGGCGGAGCTGGTGAAGATCGACCCGAAGGCGATCGGGGTCGGGCAGTACCAGCATGACGTCTCCCAGAAGCATCTTGAGGAGAGTCTTAAGGCTGTCGTGGAATCAGCCGTTAACCATGTCGGCGTCGATGTGAACACGGCTTCGCCGTCTCTGCTCTCTCATGTAGCGGGAGTCAACTCGACCATCGCCAAAAATATCGTGAAGTTCCGCGAAGAGAACGGCAAGTTCACGACCCGTAAGCAGCTGCAGAAGGTGCCGCGCCTCGGCGCGAAATCCTACGAGCAGTGCATCGGCTTCCTGCGTATCCCCGAAGGGGATAACACGCTGGACCGGACGCCGATTCATCCGGAGTCTTATCCGGTGGTGGACCGGCTGTTCCGCGAGCTGGGGCTGGACGTTGC
>CAKMKL010000052.1 GCA_927443375.1 uncultured Paenibacillus sp.
ATGGCAATGTAGGTGAGCTTCTTGGAACGCCGGACTATGTTGCCGTTCGCCGGGTTCAGTGCCTCCTCGTTCAGCTTCAGCCCATACTGTCCAGCCTGTGCCGGGGTGACATGAATATAAGTGACTACACCCTCACATATTCCGGCCGACATGTCGGCGTATTGGTATTCTAGACATTCCTGCCACGGGTCAGGGACAATGTTAAGCGGCGTCCCCTTAACCAGCATAAGCTCTTCCTTACTCATATAAAGCGAAGCTCCGGCTAAAGAATCAAAGCTGTTCATCCGGGGACTGAGAGCCACACTGTGTTCAAAGGCCAGGACCACCTCAGGCTGTACTGAAAAAAAAGCGGCAGGGACATGTTCCTGCTCCCCTGAGGAAGCAACATAAGAAGAAAGCAGACTAAGAATTAGAATGATAACGTTCATATGGCCGTCCCTCCTTTCCAGTTTCTAAGGTGCGCTCCTACAATGTGACTTTCACCGCCTTAATGACGAAATTTCTGCCAGATCGCTGCTGCCGTATCCACGCCTTTAAGCGCCATTGCTATTTTCCCCGGAGTTTTTTTGGCGTATGCGGCGTCATAGGATTTCACCGTGCGTTCTTCGGCCGGGGTCAGCGGCTTCTCTTCAATAGAGACTGCTCCGGCCTTTGCCTTCAGCTCACGGGATTTGCGGTATTTCTCAATCACAGTTACCGACACCTGCTTGACCGTTAACGTCAGTTCATTCATGACATCGCCAAGATTTTTCACCGTATCCATAATCGGATCAATCTTCTGAATTTTGCCTTGAACATCTGCAGTTATGTCATTAGCATGCCGGACAGTCGTTTTAATCTCATAGGTAAGCTCATCTACAGTCTTCTGCACTTCCTGCAGAGTCTGGCTGACTTTGTCGAGGGATTCCTTTGCTGATTTTAAGGTTTTAATTAAAAAGAAGACGAGTACGGCGAATGCGACAGCAACTAGTGCCACGCTAAGATCAATTATCATTTCAAAAACCCCTTCCAAGTCATAAATTTTCGGCTGGCGTTGCCTTATTACTGCATAGTTACCCGTACTCCAGTAGGCCGAAACAAGATGTCAAGTGTCTTAAAGACCAGGGTGCCTCTCGTTGTTTCAAAGCGGTTAGACCCGTTTAAACAATGACTACACTACCTGACAGAGAGGATGAATTGACATGTTGAAATGGTCAGTAATTCTGCTGGTAATCGCTTTGATCGCCGGTGTATTCGGATTCTTTAATATCGTAGGAGCAGCAGTAGGGGTCGCCAAAGTATTGTTCTTCATCTTCCTCGTATTGTTTATCGTATCGCTCTTTACCGGACGTCGAGGAAGATCAATGTAGCTTGTTTTACCTCAGCGTTCATAAGATAACTTCCAGTATTACTAGTACTACAAACCCGGAATCTCCACATGGAGTTCCGGGTTTGTTCTATGTATAGAGCAATGTACAGAGCCGTCTCCCTCCGTTCTTTGTATATCCTATTCACCATATATAACGTATAGCCCTTCCCCGCCTCCTATCTCCATGATGAGCAAGTCTCCTGAATGCAAAGAATACCCGGCTGTGCCGGCACTTTAAAAGTAATAGTTCCAAAGATTTATTCAGGTGGTTGGTTCAGCGCCTCCCCTTTTTGTTTACATGCTTATTAACACAGCACAACATGGAAAAAACCGCTAAACCAAAACACACTAGGAGGAATCACAGATGAAAAAATTAGCCAGTTTTACAGTAGCCGTAGGTCTTGTAGCTTCCATAGCAGGTACGGCTTCAGCGGCAGAAGTAACCACTACCTCTACAGATGCGGCGACTGTAACCGGAGGCACCTACGGCACCCCATTCGAGACTGTAATCACACCCGCTGACATTAAACCAGCGACTCCTATGATTATTTTAACAAGAGCTACTCCATTCCACTTCTCCACAGACAGCATAACTCCTGCTGGCTGGCTTAGTGCGCAGACTATTGACACTACCGGTGTCATTAAGACCGACGCCTGGGGCAATGAATGGAGAGAAATTTATACCTGGCTGGGCAAAGCATGGATCAAAGTTCCAGTATCTGCGTATGTAATTACTCCATAATAAAGCTCCCGGAATGCAGTGACAACAAAAACCTCCGGACCTTATAGGTCCCGAGGTTTTTTTGTCATGCCGATTACATAGGGAAAGCTGCCCCTTCAATAAAAACGCTACTGAAGGGAAAGCCCTGTAAGAAACCGCTCTAGTTCACCCGTCACAAACTATACTGCTGCCGCTTCCCCTAAACTTCTCTATAATCAGCGGATGACCGGACCTCCGTAAAGGAAACGGTTCATCCAAGAAGCGCTTAAATTATCCACTCTTACCCCACCCGAAGATACGGAATACGTATGCAGAATCTTTCCGTCTCCGAGATACATCGCTACATGCGAAATTCTCGCAGTAGATTTATCGATGCCTGCATAAGCAGCATCCGAGCTGCCCTGGTAATCCATAAAGAACATCAAATCCCCGCGTTTCAGCCCGGAAATATCAGTAACCGTAGTACTCTTCTCCTGCACCCAGGTTCCTTGCTGCCGTGAATCGGCAGGCAGCTTCAAATTCGCTGCATCCATAAAGATCTGCCGGATGAAATCCGAGCAGTCAAAGGTACTGGTATTGGTTCTGCTGGAGCCGTACTCATACGGAGTCCCCAGATAGCCCATGCCTGCAGCTATGACTTTTTCAATAACCGCCGGTTGGGCCGGAGTCGGTGTTGGTACTGGTGTTGGTACCGGTGTTGGTACCGGTGTTGCCGCTGCTCCATCCAGCTTGATAAACTGATCTGAAGAGCTAGTGTATCCGATTGTACCATTGGTAGTCTGTACTCTATACCAATAGCTGTTTGTTTCTTCGAGTATAACCACCGGATCCTCTTTGTACAGATAGCCCAGCACTTTTCCGCTGGTTGACGGAGTTTCACGAAGCCTCACCGTCGACAGGATTACTGCCGTCTGCACAGGCGCCGGGGCCGGAGCCGAAATCACATTAATATACTTCTCTCCAGAACTCGTATACCCCACATCGCCATCCGCTGTTCTCACTTTATACCAATAGCTGTTTGTCTGTTCAAGTATAACAACTTGGTCGCCTTCACTTAAATATTTCAGCACGCTTCCGCTTGTGGAAGGGCTTGTACGCAGACGGACCGAAGATTGAATAACACCTGTTAATGTAGTTGATGCCGCGACAGACGGACTCGAAGCCGCGAACGCCTGCTGCGGACTGAACACTCCCCAAGATATTGCCAGTGATGCCGAGATCAATACCGATGCTGCCAGCTGCTTATGTGATCTGATCATAGCGTTCCCCCGCTTAGCATGATGAGAACTCAACAACGGCGCGCGCTACAATTGTTGCTTTCTGCCCTCATTATAGGCGCAGGCGGGAATTGGAACATGCTCCAAATTTCACAAAAAAGTCTGCCACTTTATGGTAAGTAACAGGTCTATAGTCTTGATTCCTCCTTGTATTTGGTGGAAATTACAGCTAATTAGGAAAAAATAAGAGGGCTTAGGATTTAGGCTCAACATGAATCTGCACATTCATGATATTATGCCGGCTGCTCATCCGCTCTTCGATAGAGTCGCTGATCTGGTGGCCCTCCATAACGCTGATGCTGGCATCCACTTCTACCACAACATCGACCAGTACATGATTGCCATGAACACGGGCTTTGATATCCTTAATACCTTCTACACCCGGGGTTCGGGCAATCGTACTGCGCAGATCCAGCAGCTGGGCCTCATCGAAGCCATCGGTCAACCGGTAAGTGGAATCACGGAAAATATCCCAGGCTGTCTTGGAAATCAGCACACCTACAGCCACTGCGGCAGCAGAATCGATCCACGGGAGCCCAAACTGTGCACCAACAATGCCCACTGCCGCCCCGATACTGACCATAGCATCCGAGAAATTATCTTTGGCGGCGGCCATAAGTGCACTATTATTAATCTGTTTAGCCAGCCTTCTGTTATAAATATATACCCCCATCATGGCGATGGCACACACTAAAGCCACTCCGGCAGACCAAAGCTGCGGGATCGCCTTAGCCCCTTCGAACAAGGACCGCACCGCTTCGACGATAACCTGAATGCCGACCATCGCCATAATAAAGGAAGCCAGCAGCGCAGCTACCGTCTCCGCCCGGAAATGTCCGTATGGATGATCGGAATCAGGCGGTTTCCGCGAGATACGCAGCCCGACCAGCACCGCGATTGATGCGACGATATCTGTCAGGTTATTGAACCCGTCGGCAAGCAATGCGCTGGACCCGAATAAGTAACCGCTGATCAGCTTGAACGCTGACAGAACCAGATAAGCGGCAATACTGACCATTGCCCCGCGTTCACCCTTGCGTATGTCTTCGTAAATATCGGCCACTTGCTGCCACTCCCTCTTGTTCGATTTCCTTACACAGTCCACTCGGGTATTTCATTCTTTGAATTATTCTTGCCCTTGTGGCGGCATTTAAAAACAATTAGAATGAGGTAAAGGACTTGCTTCATAAGGGGGTTAACATAATGAGCGAAAATAATGAAAAGCCTAAAATCAATCTGGCGGATGCGATCCGCCAAAAGCTGGAACAGAAAAAGCAGCAATCTTCCAACAAACCCGGTTCTTCGTTTCAGGCAGGTTCCGCGAAACCGCTGAAGAGCCAAAACAACAAAAAGCCTAATAATCAACGCCGCCGCACTGGCGGTTCATAGGACTTTTGGTCCGGTGTACAGGTAATGAACATAAACGGCTGCGTTATCCCCCTGGGGATGACGCAGCCGTTTTGCATGAACTCCTAAAAGTTCTTTCCATTATGATTTAAGCTTCAACAGGGTACATGCGCTGGCGCAGTTCCTTGATTTCCGGATTCTCCAGGTATTCATCATAGCTCATGGAGCGGTCGATGATGCCAGCCGGAGTAATCTCAATAATACGGTTAGCGATAGTCTGAATGAACTGATGGTCATGGGAAGTGAACAGGATGGTTCCGTCAAAATCAATCAGTCCGTTATTGAGTGCTGTGATGGATTCCAGATCCAAGTGGTTGGTAGGCTCATCGAACACCAGTACATTCGCACCGTTCAGCATCATTTTGGCCAGCATGCAGCGGACCTTTTCTCCCCCGGAGAGCACGCTTGCCTTCTTCAGCGCTTCTTCACCGGCAAACAGCATCCGGCCCAGGAAGCCGCGCAGGAACGTCTCGTCCTGATCCTTGGAGTATTGGCGCAGCCATTCCACCAGGTTCAAGTCAACACCGTCGAAATATTTGGAGTTGTCTTTCGGGAAATACGCCTGGGTGGTGGTAACTCCCCATGTGTATTCGCCGGCATCCGCTTCCTTCTCACCCATGATGATATCAAACAGCAGCGATTTGGGCTGAGAATACGGGCCTACAAAAGCAATCTTGTCTCCTTTATTCACCACAATGCTGAGTTCGTCCAGCAGCTTCTCGCCGTCAACCGATTTGCTCAGGCCGCTGATTGTAAGCAGCTGCTTGCCGGCTTCGCGTTCAGGCTTGAAGTTGAGGAACGGGTATTTACGGTTGGAAGGACGGATATCGTCCAGCGTAATTTTCTCGAGCTGCTTCTTACGTGAAGTCGCTTGCTTCGACTTGGAAGCATTCGCCGAGAACCGCTGGATGAACGCCTGCAGCTCCTTGATCTTGTCTTCCTTCTTCTTGTTGGCATCACGCTGCAGCGTCTGGGCCAGCTGGCTGGACTCATACCAGAAGTCGTAGTTGCCGACGTACATCTGGATTTTGCCGAAGTCGATGTCCGCAATATGTGTGCAGACCTTGTTCAAAAAGTGCCGGTCATGGGATACGACGATAACGGTGCCTTCGTAGTCCATGAGGAAGTTCTCCAGCCAGCCGATCGATTCAAGATCCAAATGGTTGGTAGGCTCATCGAGCAGCAGGTTGTTCGGACGTCCGAACAGGGCCTGGGCAAGCAGCACCCGTACCTTCTCGTTGCCGCTGAGTTCGGCCATCTTTTTGTCATGCATTTCACGCATAATACCCAGACCAATCAGCATGGCCGCCGCATCAGGCTCAGCATCCCAGCCGTTCAGCTCAGCGAATTCACCTTCAAGCTCGCCGGCGCGCAGTCCGTCTGCTTCAGTGAAGTCACTTTTGGCATACAGCGCATCCTTCTCCTTCATAATTTCATAAAGGCGGGTATGCCCCATAATTACCGTTTCGAGCACCTGGTATTCATCGTACTCGAAATGGTTCTGCTTCAGTATAGCCAGACGCTCGCCGGGGGTAATATGCACGTCCCCGATGTTCGCTTCAATCTCACCGGACAAAATTTTGAGGAAAGTCGATTTGCCGGCGCCGTTTGCCCCGATCAGGCCATAGCAGTTGCCGGGTGTGAATTTTATGTTTACATCTTCAAATAGTGCGCGTTTTCCGTAGCGGAGTGTTACGCCGCTTGTGCTAATCATTAAGCATTACCATCCTTTTCACTTAGGGTTTCGGCTCATTATAGCATAAAATCAAGGCGAATAGCCCGCAAGATCGCTGCAGAACCTGCGGTTTCGGCTTAAAATCTGCTGTTATTTCATTATTGCCCCGAATAGCGGTCCTCAGGATGCACTACAAGCGTTTCACCGTAACCCAGCGTACGTATCCGCTCCGGGCTGATCCCCTGGGCTTCCCGGGCCAGCTCCATCCGGTCCAATGCTTCCCGCGCCGTATCATCGGCCAGCCGGAAGGTGCCAAAATGCATTGGGATCATCAGCTCCGCCCCCACATCGATAAAGGCCTGCACGGCCTCTTCGGGATTCACATGCTGCGAATTCATGAACCATTCCGGCTCATAGGCCCCGATCGGCATCAGCGCAATGTGCAGCTTAAAGCGACTACCGATCTCCTTGAAGCCCGGGAAAAAGCCGCTGTCTCCGGCAAAATAGAGGTTCGGCGGCAGCTTCCGCTTCTGCCCGCCCCCTTCACCTTCCGGGTGCTTCCGGGGTTCAGCCGGTTCAAGCACATACCCTCCCCAGTGTGAGCTGTTGGTGTCAAACGGCGTCCGCCGGGTCCAATGCTGGGTCGGTACGAACGTCAGCTTCACCGCCCCGAGCGTCAGCTCTTCCCACCATTGCAGTTCGTGACAGTTCGGAAAGCCCTTGCGGAGCATTTTCCGTTTCAGCCCGGCGGGAACGACAATGGTGGTTCCCGCTTTATAGAGTTTACGGATAGAGGCGATGTGCAGATGATCATAATGGGAATGCGAGATAAGGATCATATCCACCGGCGGAACCTCATTCAGCGGTATGCCTGGCTCTCCGATCCTTTTCTCAAAGCCAAGCCGCCTTGCCCAGATCGGATCAGTAATAATGTTCATGCCTTCATATTGTAGAAAAAAAGTCGAATGCCCGATCCAGGTAATCGTCGTATCCAGCCGGTTCTCAGCCAGATAAGACAGCCTGGGCGGGTGATTCGGCACTTTATAGGTATAGTCCTTCTTCTTGCTCCGGCGTTCTTCACGCCATTGACGGAATTCCTTGAGCGTTTTATCTGTACTGACGTTATCGATATTATTGTATTTCACTTTAGCCATAACGGCATCTCTCCTTCATTGCGTTCAGTACAAATTTTACCCATTTTGCATCCGGCTTAAGCTGCTCAGCAGGATCCCTTTTTGTATTCCGCCCGTACTATGATGTAAAATGCGGGTAAAGACTACGGTGCCTGTACCGTTCAAAAGGGGAGCCTAACGTATGAAGATCACATTTATTGAACCGACTCCAAGTCCCAATACGATGAAGCTTCATCTGGACGAAAGCTTGGAGCCTGGAATACGCAGGACCTATACACCGGAAAGCCAGCGCAGCGCTCCTGCCTGGGCACGGGAGATGCTGGCCATTCCCGGAGTAATCAGCATCTATCACGCAGCTGATTTCGCCGCGCTGGAGCGCAAAGGCAGCGCCGACTGGGCGGCGATTCTCCGTGAGGTCCAGAGCCGATTCGGTGCGGAGGGGCTTAGCGCCGACTTCAGCCTGGCAGATGAAAATGCAGGTGCCCATTTCGGGGAGTCGCAGGTCTTCGTGCAGATGTTCCGCGGCATTCCGATCCAGATCCGCGTGAAGACCGGCGCTGCTGAGGAGCGCATCGCCCTCGCCGCCCGCTTCACCCAGGCGGTGACGGATGTGGCCAGCGCCGTATTGATCAAAGAGCGCAAGCTCACCGATTACGGCGTGCGCTACGGCGAGCCGGCCGAGATCGCACGCGAGGTCGAGCAGGAGCTGGAGGCGGCGTATCCGCAGGAACGCCTCGACTCCCTCGTGCAGCAGGCTATCGCGCACGGAACCGCCGGCGAGTTCATCGAGCAGCGGCAGAAGAAGGAACAGGCCGAGCTGCTGCAGGACCTGCAGGACGAGGACTGGCGCGTGCGCTATGCCGCGCTGGAGGATCTGGCGCCGAGCGCGGAGCTCCTGCCGGAGCTTCGCACGGCGCTGCACGACCCCAAGCTGCATATCCGCAGGCTTGCGGTCGTGTACCTGGGCGACATCCGCACGCCTGAGGCGATGGAGCTGCTCTATGAGGCGATGGCAGACAAGGCTCCGGCCGTGCGGCGCACGGCTGGAGACACGCTGTCCGACATCGGCGATCCGGCGGCGACTCCGGTTATGACCGCGGCGCTTTCGGATCCCAGCAAGCTCGTCCGCTGGCGGGCAGCACGGTTCCTCTATGAGGTAGGCACTGCAGAGGCTTATGACGCCTTAAGCGTTGCGGCCGACGACCCGGAATTCGAAGTGGGCCTGCAGGCGAAAATGGCGCACTATTTGAAGATGTAAACATAAAATTCACACCCGGCAACTGCTATGGCCTGATCGGGGTAAACGGCGCCGGCAAATCTACTTTCCTCAAAATTTTGTCCGGTGAGATTGAAGCGAACATCGGGGACGTGC
>CAKMKL010000053.1 GCA_927443375.1 uncultured Paenibacillus sp.
CCTTCAGCTTCAGCCTTGGACAGTTGCTTGAGTTTCGAAGCTACAACCTTCAGGCCGGCTTTTTCGAAACGAGTGGTGAACTCGCCGATGACGTTTTTTGCAACAGCGTCAGGATTGATGATTGAGAAAGTACGTTGAACAGCCATGGTGTAACTCAAGAAACGGTAATTTGCGAAAAATTCTTCTACTCAATCGGGGAGAAGCGTTTCCGTGCCGGTCAGGTAATGAAGTGGATTCACCACTTTGGCGTCGACGATTTCGACGCCATGACGAACCTCGGCAATCGCCTTGAGCTTGTTTCTTTGTTCCTACGAATAGGATTGTGCCGTTGTCGCCAGCGACGCTTTTTACAAAGTTGTAAGCTTCCTCTACCTTTTTAACCGTTTTTTGCAGGTCAATAATGTAAATTCCGTTTCTTTCAGTGAAGATATAACGATCCATCTTTGGGTTCCAACGACGAGTCTGGTGACCGAAGTGTACCCCAGCTTCGAGAAGCTGTTTCATGGAGATTACTGCCATCTTCACACACCTCCTAATTTTGGTTTATTGTGTGTCTCCTCCGCCGCGCGTCATTTTTCTACAAGACTTTCTTCTGAAGAAAGCACCCCTTGTCGAAATCAACCGGCGTGTGTTTTAACACCGTCAATTACTATACCATAATAAAATAATGTATGCAACGATTCATGAAATGTTTTGTGATTTTCTGCCTTAGTGTAAGTTCATTTCACTGTAATCAGCTTCTCAATTATGGAGTTTACGCTTTCCCCTTTGGTGAAATTGTAGCTACCATATTGAATTTTTGCGTTAATTTTTCGGCTCATGGCAGTTTTAAGAAACTCGTTCTGCTCCTTAATGACCCCGGCCTTTGCCAAAAGCTGTGCAGTTTCCGTCAGCGTGCTGCCAGCCGGAATGCGTACAGCAACAATTCCGTTTACTGCGGCCTGCGGAGTTGCCGGTGCCTCAGGGGCTGTTCCAGCGCTTTGTACCGGCTTGGAAGGGACTGCCGGCTCTGTGGGCGCAGCTGCAGCACTAGGCTGCACAGCGGCTTCCGGTGACGCTGCTGCGGAAGGGACTGGAGATGGAGTGCTGGCGGCATCGCTTGCCTCCGTTTTGTCCTTACCATCAGTCTGAGCGGCAGGATCCGTAGCTTGCGCCGCTGGCTCCGGACTCGCTTGGAGATCAGCCGCCGGATCTGTTACTGTCAGATTCAGTTTAGCTGCTTGCTGTATAAGCTCCTCTTTTGTTAATGACGGAGCTGCCCCTCCGGAGATCATCAGCTGAAGGAGAAGAGCGCCTGCTATCAGCCCGGTTCCCAGACCGAACATAAACGAGCGGTTCTTGATCATACCGATTCCTCCTGCTTTGCCAGCTGCAGAATGAGCTGGACTTCACCGCGCTGAAGTCCAGCTATTTTGGCAATGGAGTCCATAGACTTGCCCTGCTCATGCAATTCAAACAACCGGGGATAACGAAGCTTGATCGAACTAATGGGCTTTGCCTTTGGCTCAGGAGCCGAAGTCTCAGCACTTCCTGCAGGAGCCTCTGCAGGAATCTTACCTGCATTGTCTTTAACAAGAGCCGTCAGCTGAAGTAATCCCTTTTCTTCAGCTGTTAACCTGGAATCAAGCAGCAGCATATTTTTTTGCAATTCGGCGACCTGCTCCCGGAGTCCGCCAATCTCTTCCTGCAGAGCCGCTTTGGTATTCTGCGACTGCTGCTTAATGCTGCCAACAAGCTGTATCATTTCGTTGTTCTCACGCTCGATGTCGGCCATATAAAGTTCAAGTGCTGCTTCGGTATCTTTCAGGCTTTGCTTCTCGGCTGGGTCTGATTGTCCGCGCGCCGGCAGCCTAAGAGCATAGACAATAGCAACAGCACCTACCAGCACGATGTATACCCATGGTTGCAAATGCTTTATCTCCTTTTTATATCATTTGAGCATCTCAGAGACTGAGATCAATGCGGCGGCCTTTATAGGGATGTTCTGCATCATGGACGGCATCCTGCTTGCGTTCGCCTTGGTCAGATGACTGATTTCCCCGGCCATCCCCCCGGCCGCTGTCATTACGAAGTTTTGCCTCTGCAGATTCATCGACCTCTGTTGTCCGCAGGGCCAGCTCAGCGCTGTGCTTCACATTCTGTGCAGCCAGCTGCTGCTGATCAAGCACAGGACGATGCAGGTGCTCATTCTGAACCTTCCCTGCATCCGTTGTCCGAGGCAAGGCAATTTGTAATTCAACCGGTTTCAGGCTCATAGTAATCCCCTTCCCGAAAGACAACTTGTTGATTCATTACATAAAGCAATGGCCGGCTGCCTTACGCTGCCCGCCTTGTTAAATATACGGCGTCAACGAAATATCGCCTTCCGTATAACGAAATACAACCCGTTCCGTCGGATCTTTGACGAATCTGGTATATCTGCCGATTACAATTTTAGAACCGCCATAGATCGTTTTGATCACTTCTACTTTAGCTCTAGTCGTATCTTCAAGCATTTTCTCAATTTCCAGCACACGTTCTTTAATCCGCTTTTCCTCACGCATGTGGGACTGTTTGGTAGCGTTCAGTTTCACACGAAGCGCCATTTTATCAGGTGACAGCTGGCCGTTGTTCGCAAGCTGATTTA
>CAKMKL010000054.1 GCA_927443375.1 uncultured Paenibacillus sp.
CGTCGTTAAGGAAATACATCGACATTCCGGTCAAAGACTCAAACTCGACATTGGCCGTATTACCTCCGAATTCAGGGGATAGCAGATAACCCGAAGGTGCGGCAGACGCTTCCTGATGTATGAACTTCAGCGGATCCTCACTGTAGGTGAGTCCGCTTAGCCGGGTCGGATCGAAAAAGGCTTCATCCATCATAAAGATGATATTCGGCTTCTCTACAGCAGCACCCCCGCCGGTAGAATCCGGTAATGCGCTGTATTTGGCAGCGATCTCTTCAATGGCCTTGCGGCTGTAACCTTCGGGCTGCTCCAGCAGATTCTGCCGCAGATTTCCGGCAAAGGCAAAAAGGAACCCGTTCTGCGTGTAGTTCACCTTCTGGTTCCAGAATATATTCTGGTACTTCAGTGAGGAAGCAAGCGTCGTCTGCCCGCCGACCATGGTTATAAATCCGCCAAGCATCACAGCGGAAATCCCGGCAAGAAGCACCCGCAGCGGCAGGCGAAGCTTCGACTTCGGCAGCTTCATCAATACCCAGAGAAGTGCGGCGACGAGCAGAACTGCAGCGCATAGCGCCAGCGGCGACACCATGCCCTTGGTAATTGTGCTCATTTCCCCGGCATTTTTTAGCAGCAGTAAATCCCAGGGAAACAGCGGCTCCCCGGTGGTTGTCAGCTTTTTATAATCTGCAATCCCCAGAACAGCACACACCATGGAGATAAGCACCGGGCCTAAATAAAGATTAGGTAAGATTGCTGAACAGGCCAGCAGAAGAAAGAAGAAAAACAGACTGCCCGCAGCATAAAGCAGAGGATATTCCCCGATCCATAGGAAGACTTTTAACAAATTCAGCTCCAACGTGGCCGCCTGCATGAACAAATTCAGCAAAAGCCCCGTAAGGAGCAAGCTAAGCAGCAGGATGCCAAGCCGCCATGAACGCAGCGTATGACGCAAGTACAATCACTCCTATCTATACTAAACGTGTAGTATACGCCACTTTGCTTAAAACAGCATTAAAAACCCATTGGAAAATCTCCATACGCTGCCACTATTGTGCGCAAAGATCCGCTCAGCGTATACCCAATTCCTCCTAAAACAGCAAAAAAAAGCGGAACGCAGCAAACTTCACTGCATTCCGCCTTACTTTAGGTCTCTGCACAGCAGTCTATCCTAGCGAAGCCCTGCTATTTTACATACAAACGGCTGATTTCTTCCCAGTATTCGCCCGGCGCAAGGCCGAACAAACCGATTTCATCGGCCGGAAGGTCCACCTTCGGCGCATTGACCAGGTTAATCTGCGGCTCAGGACAGAAGAAGCCTTCGGTTGCCCCATTGTTCCAAATCATCCACTGCTTGTACGAGGTGCCTACATCATAGACCAGGGTTACGCCGGCTTTGCTGTCGGTAAGCTCCATGCGGTTACGGCCGTTTTGCGCCACTGCAGTATAATGGTTGTCCATTGCCGCGTAGAAAGGATTCACACCTTGATCACGCAGGGCGATCTCATCCGCGGTCAGCTCCTGGAAGGAACCCGTTGGCAGCATGCGATTATTCAAGTTCCAGCGTTCGCCTATGGTCAGCTTCACAAGGTAATCCTGAGCCGTGCTTCCAGGCGCGAATGGTGCATTGATTGCCGTATGGAACGCCAGCAGGCAAGGCATCAGTTCTTCCCCGTCATTATGCACCAGCAGCTGCTGGGACAAGCCGCCTTCACCGAGTGTGTAGCGCAGCTTGATGGTGTATTTGAACGGCAGGTACTGATAGGACGGATGATTCTCATCCACCTTGATCGCTACCGTGACGAAGCTTTCACTTTTACCGCTGCCAAATTCCTCAACTTCCCATGCAGCCGTATGTAAAAAGCCATGCAGGTGGTTGCCTGTTGCTGTCTCATTCACCGGGAACCGGTAGGTTTGACCATTCCAGGGGAACTCCCCGTCTTCATAACGGTTCGGAGGAAACAGTACAGGTATCCCGTGAATTCCCGGATTGGCTTTGAACGCTTCCATCTCTTCCGCTCCCGGCTCATGCAGGAAACGGTAACCGTTTTCGGTATCGCGGAAACAGATCAGATTCCCTCCGATCGCCGGCAGGATTGCCGCCTCATAACGTCCAGCCTTCAGCCAGACTGCAGCTTCTCCCTCATAATGTCCTTCATATGCAGTAATTGACATCGTAATTTCCTTCTCCCTTCCATAATCTCAAAATGACTCTCTTAAATAGATTAACACATTTGCGTAAGCGGAAACATGGCATTTTTATAACTGTTCGACTTCTACGCTCATTACATGTTCGATTTTCTTCACATCATAATAGATTTCCGTAGCATAATCCCGGTCCGGTGCTGACAACACCATATCGATCAGCTGCCTGCCGTCATCCAGATCTTTAATTTTCATCCGCCGGATGGTCCGGCCGGGACTCCGCGTTTTTCGCTGATCCGTCATCTGCCGCCCCTCAATCTTCTGAATCACCTCGGTCAGGACATAGTTAGGCTCCATAATGATTTTCACAGAAATTTCATGCTTGTTCAGCACTTCCGGGCCAACCGCTTTAATCAACAGAGGGACTGCATTGACCGCGAACATCAGGAGCACAACCGCATAACCCGCTTCTACATAAAAACCGGCGCCAACCGCAATACCGATCCCGGAAGCCGTCCAGATCAGTGCTGCAGAAGTCAGACCCGATATGGCATCCCCGCCTCTGCGCAGGATAACGCCTGCCCCCAGGAAACCGATCCCGCTGACGATCTGCGCCGCCAGACGCATCGGGTCCATATTGGGATGCTCGTTCCCCCCGAATTTGTCATAAGCATGAATGGAGACAAGTGTAACCAGACAGCTTGCAATACTAATGACCATACTGGTCCGAATCCCCAGCGGTTTCTGCTTCAATTGCCGGTCAATACCGATGAACAGCCCGAACAGCATGGCCACAAGCAGTTTTACAATCGATTCCGTGTGTAGATCAATACTCATAATTCCTCCTCAAAGTTTTGTTAGCAAAAGCATCTCTGATTGAATCCGTTCAAAACTCTCTCCGGGAAGCATCAGCTGATATAAAAAAACAGATAGAATCAGTATACCTGAAAACGGTGCAAAAGCTTTAGTTTATTTATAGCAAGAAAAAACGTATTGCCGGCCTGCCGCAAACTGCATCTCAGCCGCTGAGGGCTGTGCAGGACTGCCGCGGACGGAATCCGTTTCTTCAGATTAGGAACTATTCTGTTTATTTTATGTCCGGCTGCCCTGAATTAGAATGACCTATCCATGCAGCAGCGATTCTGCACCGTCGCAATAGATTTCTGTGCCAGTAATGTGATCTGAATCTTCCGAGGCCAGGAACAGTGCCAGCTTGGCCACCTGATCAGGCCGTCCGGGTCCCTCCTCCAACGGTTGTCCGCCATCTGGGAAGCTCACTTCAATCTGCACTTTTTTCAGATCATCGGATGGATAGGTGTTGTCATCAATATGAGTTGTGATCGCACCCGGGCAGATAGCATTGACCCTGATTTTGTATTGCGCCAGCTCCAGCGCCGCCATTTTCATAAAAGCAACCTGGCCGGCCTTAGTCGTGCTGTATGCCGAGAAACCAATATTCGAGAATACGCGGTTGCCGTTGATCGAGCTGTTGATCAGAATGCTGCCGCCCTTCTCCTTCATATATGGGATCGCATATTTGACTGTCGCAAACGTTCCGCGGAGATTAATATGAATCGTCTGGTCCCAGGCTTCGATATCCATCGTTTCAATCGGTGTCATCGCCCCGTTAATTCCGGCATTCGCAAAGACAATATCCAGCCGCCCCCACTGCTCTGCAGCCTGTTTCACCGCTTCTTCCACCTGCTGCGGGTGCTCGATATCACAGGCAATCACAAAGGCTTCCCCGCCTTCCTGTTCGATCTGCCGTTTTACCTTTTCGGCATGTTCCGGAGTACGGTCCAGCATCACGACTTTAGCACCGTTTCTGGCGAATTCCAGCACCGATGCCCGTCCGATACCCGAACCCCCGCCTGTTACAATCGCTACCTTGCCTGCAAGCTTTTGATCTGTCATATCTCTGCTTCCTCCTCACAATAGTAGAACCAGCGTATTTCGCTGACTTATGAAGTTCTTTCCTTAACCTTTACCTCACATACACGAAAGTGAACCGGATGGACAGACTTATTGGACAGATGGATATCACGCAGCGGGTTTTGATTAATCAAAAAAGCACTGAATCCTGTATTAGGACTCAATGCTTTTCGCGCTGATAACTTCTGAATTATTTAATGACTACGTATTCCAGGTTAACCAGCTTGGCATAAGTAACGATTTGGTCTGTCGTCAGATTCAAGGAAACCACAGTGTGGTGACCGCCGCCGTTTTCAATCCATGCTTTAACCCCGTCCTGGAAGTTTGGCTTCACGTTCCACAGTACACGGGCTACAGGAAGATTTGGAGCAGGAACTGTCGGTTCAAAGGCAGTAACCTCATTGATCAGCAGCTTGTAATGCGTGCCGAAGTCAGCCATGGAAACAACCACGCCATCTCCTGCCTTACCGTCAAACACCAGACGGGCCGGATCTTCACGGTCGCCGATACCGAGCGGAGATACGAGAACCTTAGGTTTATTGCTGGCAAGTGTCGGGTCAACCTCAAGCATGTGGGATTGCAGAATCGATTCCTGACCTGCAGCGAGTTCATACGTATAATCTTCCATGAATCCGGTGTTCTGGTTATGACTCATTACTTTGAGCAGACGATCGAGTGCTGCAGTCTTCCAGTCTCCTTCTCCGGCGAAGCCGTATCCTTGTGCCATCAGACGCTGAACAGCCAGACCCGGAAGCTGTTTCATTCCGTAGAGATCTTCGAAGTTCGTTGTGAAGGCTGTATAGCCGCCATTATCCAGGAAGCGTTTGAGGGCAATTTCATAGCTTGCCTGCACTTTTACGCTGGCTTCCCAGGCTTCCTTGCTGTATGAACCATATTCGAAGTCATAAAGTTCAGCATACTCAGCAAACAGAGCATCGATTTCTTCTTCTTTTACAGCATTTACGTACTGAACAAGGTCGCCGATGCCGAAGTAGTCAACGGTCCAGCCAAATTGAATCTGAGCTTCTACCTTATCGCCTTCGGTTACGCCAACGTTACGCATGTTATCGCCAAAGCGTGCAACCTTGATCGTGAAGCTTTCGTTATATGCAACCGCTACATCCATCCACTCTGCGATTTGCTTCTGAACTTCTGCACGTCCCCAGTATCCTACTACCACTTTATTCTGTTTTTTCAGACGGGCATTGATAAATCCATATTCACGGTCACCATGAGCAGCCTGATTGAGGTTCATGAAGTCCATATCGATGGTAGCCCAAGGGATACTTTCATTGAATTGCGTAGCCAGATGAAGCAGCGGCTTCTGCAGTAATTTAGTCCCGCGGATCCACATTTTTGCAGGGGAGAAGGTATGCATCCAGGTGATAACCCCGGCAACCTCGTCACGGTAATTGACTTCCTTCATGAGGGTAGTGATTTTGTCTGCACTAACGGCCAGATCCTGCAGTACCAGCGGGTATGGCAGAATGCCGCTTTCATTCAGGGCATCTGTCATTACTTGTGCATTAGCTTTAACTTCCGCGAGTGCTTCTTCCCCGTACAGATGTTGTGAACCTACGACAAACCAGAATACTTTTGTTCCTGCTGTTGACATTATTCATCCTCTTTTCATGAGTTGTTGGTTTGGTTTACTTTTGACCGTAGTAGGCATCTTTCCCGTGCTTGCGCAAATAGTGCTTATCCAGAATACGCTGCGGCAATTCCTCAGCGAAGCTGTTCAATTGTCTTGCGAACAGGTTCATTTTCGAAACCTCTTCAAGCACGACGCTGTTCATAACTGCGGATTTCGCATCTTTGCCCCAGGTAAAAGGAGCATGCCCTTTAAGCAGAACACCGGGTACTGCTAAAATATCCAGCCCGCGCTGCTCAAACGTCTCGATGATGACACGGCCCGTTTCCGCTTCATAACCACGGTCAATCTCCTCTTGGGTTAAGAACCGGGCACAAGGTACAGAACCATAGAAGGTGTCTGCATGAGTAGTCCCCATAACAGGTACATCCAGCCCTGCTTGAGCCCAAATGGTCGCCCAGGTCGAATGGGTATGCACAATACCGCCGATCTCCTCGTAATGCTTATACAGTACAGCATGGGTCGGTGTATCTGAAGAAGGTCTCATCTCCCCTTCAACTACATTACCGTCAAAATCAACTACCACCATATCGCTAGGCTTCATTGTGTCGTAATTCACACCGCTGGGTTTGATGACAAATAAGCGGCTTGCACGGTCAACAGCGCTTACGTTTCCCCATGTGTATTTTACGAGTCCATGCTTAGGCAAATCCAGATTCGCCTGAAATACTTCTTCTTTCAGTTGCTCTAACACACTAACCCCTCCGGTTCTCCACTAGATTATCTACAGCTGCCTGCTCAATGGCCAGACCTTGAGTATAACGCTCCATAAATGTCTCGAAGCCCTTCACATCGGAGCCGTCAGGATAAATTTCCTGTCCCTCCGCATCTTTAAATACTTTTTGGTCGAGGAAGTCTTCCAGACTTTCCTGCTGATCCTTGTTAATCATATAAGAAGCCAGAATAGCCATCCCCCATGCTCCGCCTTCACCGGCAGTCGACATTACGGATACAGGCACATTCAGGGCAGCCGCAACAATTTTTTGACCGACAATCGGGGTTTTAAACAAACCGCCGTGTGCCAGAATACTGTCAATGGCGACATTTTCCCGCTTCGTTAGAATGTCCATTCCGATTTTCAAAGCGCCAAAAGCCGTAAACAGATGAGTGCGCATAAAGTTAGCCAGATTGAAGCGGCTCTCAGGGGAACGGACAAACAGCGGCCGGCCCTTCTCGATACCAGTGATATTCTCTCCCGAGAAATAACCATAGCTGAGCAAGCCGCCACCGTCCGGATCTGCTTCCAAAGCCTTATTGAACATCACACCGTATAAATGATTGGCATCCGCCTTCTGTCCCATGGCTTCATAGAATTCACGGAACAAGCCCAGCCAGGCGTTGATATCACTTGAGCAGTTGTTGGCATGAACCATTCCGACCGGATTACCATTCGGCGTAGTTACCATATCAATCTCCGGATATACCGCTGAAAGCTCCTGCTCCAATACAAGCATAGCAAAAACCGAAGTTCCTACCGAAACATTACCCGTCCGTTTTCTTACACTGTTCGTGGCGACCATCCCGGTTCCCGCATCCCCTTCTGGAGGACAAAGCGGAATACCCGGCTGCAGGTTTTCGGATTTATCTAGGATTTTGGCACCTGCTGCGGTGAGCACACCGGCCTGCTGACCTGAAACATTGACCTCAGGAAGAATATCCTTCAGCTTCCAGGAGTAGCCTTTGGCTGCAACGAGTTCATCAAACTGCTTAACCATCGTTTCATTGAAATCATGTGTAGCTTCATCAATCGGCAACATACCGGAAGCATCACCGATACCAATGGTCTTGTTGCCGGTCAGCAGCCAGTGAATATAGCCGGCCAGCGTTGTAACAAAGTCAATACGAGATACATGCTCTTCATTATTCAAAATAGCTTGATATAAGTGAGCAATACTCCACCGCTCAGGAATGTTAAATTTAAATATATCCGTTAATTCTTTTGCTGCAGCACCCGTTGTCGCATTACGCCAGGTCCGGAACGGAACAAGCAGTTCACCTTTGCTGTCAAAAGCCATATAGCCGTGCATCATCGCAGAGAATCCAATCGACCCCACTGTCCGGATCGTGATTCCATATTTCCGTTCTACCTCTTGCTTCATTCCACTGTATGCCTCTTGCAGACCAGAGATAATACTCTCTAAGTTGTACGTCCAATATCCGTCTGCCAGGAGGTTCTCCCACTCATAACTACCAGATGCGATTGTCTCAAAACGGTGATCAATCAGCACTGCCTTGATACGTGTGGATCCAAATTCAATACCCAGCGAGGTTTCTCCCTTGAGTATCGCTTGTTTAATGTCTTGATCCATGCACACGTTACTCCTCTCTGAACAACTGTTTTATTCGCTATAATTGAAAGAAGGCGCTTTCCCTTATTTACTGCTCAAGTATATTTTTTGTTCGTACATTTGTCAACACACTTTAATAGTTATACATACAAATATCCTGGTCAAGCGACATTTTTCTGATAATCCGCTTCAAATTTATGGACATGTCAGACGATGGATTATAATTTGTTCATAACTGTGCTAGAATATGTACATACAACTATTACGGAACGACAAAGTAGTATTAGAACAACCAGGAAAGAAGGAGTCGTGTGAAACCAAAGTATCAGGTCATCCTTGAAGAAATAAAAAGCAATATTCTTTCAGGAACATACAGCGTAGGGAACCAGATCCCGACGGAATCCGCTCTGCAGGAGATGTATCAAGTCAGCCGGCAGACGGTACGAAAGGCTATTTTGGAGCTGGCAAACGAAGGTTTCCTGCGAAGTGAGAAAGGCTCCGGCACTTATGTCAGCAACCAGTTCCGCTCCAAAACCGGGGGGAATTCCAATAATAAAACAATTGGCGTCATTACGACCTACATCTCTGATTACATCTTCCCCTCCATTATCCGCGGGATCGAATCCAGATTGAACGAAGATGATTATTCCTTGCTGCTGGCCAGTACAAATAATGATGTCGCCCAGGAAAAGAAAGCACTGGAGATGATGCTGTCCTTTGGGGTGGACGGTCTGATCATAGAACCTACGAAAAGCAACCTGTACAATCCCAACATCGCCTACTACCTGACGTTCAAGGAACAGGATGTCCCTTTCATTATGATTAATGCTTATTATGAGGAATTGGAGGTTCCTTTCTTTTGCCTCGATGACGTCCAGTCCAGCTACCTGGCTACCAAGGAATTGATCTCTAACGGGCATACACAGATCGGGATTATCGCCAAAATGGATGATTTACAGGGAAAATACCGGATGAAAGGCTATATCAAAGCCCTCGGAGAAGCCAAGCTACGGTTTCACCCGGAGCAGGTACTGTCCTTCTATACCGAGACGAAGCAGGAGCTGTCCGCCAACTTAAAGAACTTCCTGACCGATAATAGAGGCGGATTAACCGCAATTGTATGTTATAACGATGAGGTTGGCTTGGAGGTTGTACAGGTGTGCAGACAACTGGATATCCAGGTTCCCGGAGAGTTGTCCATTATTGGCCAGGATAATTCTTATATTGCCAAAAATGCGAACATCACACTGACGACCTTGACCCACCCTCAGGAACAAATGGGACGGGATGCCGCCGATTGGGTCATTAAGAAGCTGCAGGGGAAAAAGGATCTGCGCGATCAAACCTACTATCAGCCTGTACTGGTTGAAGGGGAGACCGTAAGGAAAAGATAAGCTGCACAGGCACACGCCTCGGCCAAAATATAAGAAGATCGCCCTGCTCCCGGCCAAACAGGCCGGATGCAGGGCGATCTTCATTTAGGAAACTTTTAATACCTATTAGATTTTGTCCGCCGGAATCACATAATAATGAGACTCCGCAGAGATCTCAAATCCTGCTCAAAAAGACTTGAATCACAGTATGTTGCTTAACTGTGTTCAAGTCTTTACATTTATATCTTGCAGTAAGTGCTTCCGTTATAGTTGTGGTTAACCGAGCATCATCCGGTCATCGGCCAGCTTGTGTCCGCTGATCGCTTCAAACTCGCCAAGCAGACGTTCCACAGTCAGATCCTTCTTTCGCACTTCATCAATATCCAGAATAACCGATCCTTTATCCATCATGATCAGACGGTTACCCAGCCGGATTGCTTGTTCCATGTTATGGGTAACCATCAGCGTCGTGAGCTTCATCTCGCGGACGATGGATTCGGTCAGCTTGGTAATCAGTTCCGCACGGGCAGGATCGAGCGCTGCCGTATGCTCATCCAGCAGCAAAATTTGCGGCTTCGTAAAGGTCGCCATCAGCAGGCTGAGCGCCTGCCGCTCCCCGCCGGACAACAGCCCCACTTTGGCGCGCAGCCGGTTCTCCAGCCCGATACCCAGGCGGCTCAGCTGTTCGCGGAACATCGAGCGTCTGGCGGCATTAACGCCAAAGGATAATCCGCGCTTCTGGCCTCTCTTGTAAGCCATCGCCAGGTTCTCTTCAATGGTCATATGCGGCGCTGTTCCGGCCATCGGATCCTGGAAGACCCGCCCGATCCAGCGGGCTCGCTGGAACTCCGGCAAGTGGCTGATAGAGCTTCCATCGATCCGGGCTTCGCCCAGATCCGGCCGCATCACGCCGGAAATCACATTCATCAGCGTAGACTTGCCTGCTCCATTACTTCCGATGATTGTCACGAAATCACCGGGACGAAGCTCCAGATCAATGCCGAACAGCGCAATTTTCTCATCCGGTGTGCCGGGATTGAACAGCTTGGAGACATTATCAAGCTTTAGCATCAGCTGCTCCCCCTTTCTTGTTGCGCAGCGCCAGATCTTCAAGCTCGGCCGTACGTCTGCGTGCTGTACTCTTCGTTTTCAGATAACGCTGAAGGGAAGGGAACAACAGTGCGATAATGACAATAATTGCTGTAATCAGCTTCAGATCGGAAGCCTCCAGCCAAGGAACTCTCAGCGCCAGTGCGACAACAATCCGGTACACGATCGAGCCGAGAACTGCAGCCAGAGTGGCCCGGAATACGCTGCCGGCTCCAAAGATAGCTTCCCCGATAATTACCGAAGCCAGACCGATAACAATCATTCCTATACCCATAGAAGAATCGGCAAAAGTGGAATACTGGGCGATTAGTGCTCCCGAGAGAGCCACCATCCCGTTCGACAGGCTGATGCCGAGAATAGTCGTAGTATCGGTGTTCACGCCAAAGCTGCGGATCATCCGCGCATTGTCTCCTGTTGCCCGCAGAGCGAGTCCCAGGTCAGTCCGCAGAAACAGATCCATTAGAACCTTAACCAGGATCACAACAAACGGCATTACAAGCAGCGGGTTAATCGAGCTGAATAAGGTAGTTTCCCCCATTAGTGAAACATTCGGTTTGCCCAATATCCGCAGGTTGATCGAATAAAGCGCAATCATCATCAGAATCCCTGACAGCAGACCGTTAATTTTACCTTTGGTATGCAGCAGGCCTGTACACATGCCGGCCAGCATTCCACCTGCCAGCGCACAAAGAGTAGCCAGCCATGGTGAATAACCGTTTGTAATCATCACAGCGGCAATTGCACCGCCGGTTGTAAAGCTTCCATCCACAGTTAAATCCGGGAAATAGAGAATCCGGAACGTAATATAAACCCCTAAAGCCATAAAAGCATACAAGAGGCCCATTTCGACGGCTCCAAGCATTGAATTATACATAGGTGACTTCCTCCCTCAAGCGGCAAGGGGCGTCCCGCCGGGAATCGCCCCATAATGATGTCTGACTATTATTGAATGATATTGCTGGCCTGATCGGCAACTTCAGCTTTCATGGCATCTGTGACTTCAATGCCCTGGGCAGCTGCTGCCTTCAGGTTAAGAATCACGTCCAGCTTCTCTTGCATCGTTACTTTCATATCTCCAGGGCTGGTACCGTTCTTAAGCACTTCTACAGCCATTTCACCAACCTGGTAGCCATGATCATAATACCTAAAGCCGACTGTAGCAAAAGCACCTTTCTCTACGGTGTCGCGGTCAGCCGAGAAGAATGGAATCTTGTTGTCATTTGCCGTCTGGATGATTGCATCCACACCGCTCACGACGGAGTTATCAAGGGTGATATAGAAGGCATCCACACGGCCGACGAGGGACTCTGCTGCCTGCTTCACTTCGGAAGTATTCGTGATCGCCGCCTTCACCAGCTCGATGCCGTGTTTGTCCAGCTCTTTCTTGGCGATATCAGCCATGACGACTGCATTAGGCTCGCCTTCATTGATCACTAGCCCCAGCTTCTTCACGTTAGGGAACTGCGTTGCAATGAAGTTCATCAGCCGGGTGATCGCTTCCGGATTCGTGTCGGATGCACCGGAAACATTGCCGCCCGGATGCTCCAGGTCAGTAACAATTTTGGCATCCAGCGGGTCTGTAACCGCTGCGAACAAAATCGGAGTGTCCTTCACATTCTGCACAATAGATTGGGCTGACGGTGTAGCAATCGCCAGTACGAGATCATTCTTATCCCCGGCAATCTTCTGCGCGATGGACAAGTTGTTAGCCTGATCGGCCTGGGCATTCTCCAGATCCACCTTAAGATTCTCGCCTTCAACAATTCCTGCGTCCTTGAGTGCGGCCAGGAACCCTTCACGTGTTGCATCCAGCGAAGGATGCTCAACATATTGTGAAATTGCAATTTTATAGGATTTGGCGTCGCCAGCTCCGGCATTAGCAGGGGCATTGGTTGTTGCAGCCGGTGAATTCCCAGCGTTAGCAGCATTTTCTGTGTTCGCTGCATTGTTGTTTCCGCAGCCTGCAGCTACGAGCATCAAACACAGGCTCAGACCTGCCCAAATATTTTTTTTCTTCATCAAATAACCCCTTTTCATTTACGGTATCAGCGCGTGCCTCAAAGTGAGCGACTCAGCATTATCGCTTTTAAAGATAAAAGCATTAAAGCGACAGTTCACACGAATCTCACATTCAACACAGCAAATCTATTAACTAATATTATATGGACGTTGTTTATCCGTCAATCATTTATGAATGATCCAGATATTACAATCCGTGCAGATTCCCGCGAACCCCATCATCATTGCACCTTTTTCTTGTAAGATCAGGAAGTTTACCCAAGATGTTTACGCTCTGCGGTCTTATGAAACAACACCCGGCTGTGCAAACTTAAACTACAGTATGAAGATGGAGCGTGACATATGACAATTTCAGCACAGAAAAAATCGGTTGCCACCGCAGCAGTACTATTAGCGCTTTCCCTCACCGGCAGCGCATGCGGATATTACAAAACCGATACAAAGCCAAAAGTGAACGCTGTTAATCCGGCCGGAAATTTTGTAGGCAGCTATTACGAGAAATCATCCATGACAGACAAGCAAGGCAAGTTCTGGATTCCGCTGAAGCCGGCTGCTGCTTCTATTGGCTACCGGATGAAGGATGACACCTCCAGCGGTGGATATGCTAAGATCGGCTACACTGACGTGATGTACATGTTAAAGCCGGATTCAGCCCAGGTCTTCTCATTAGGCGAGAAAATCACTTTGCCGGATGCGCCCGTTCGCCGCGATGGTCAAATCTACATCACGCCTACCGCGCTGTCCAAGCTGCTCCAGACGGAAGTGGGCTGGAATCCGAGCAGTGGCGAGATCAATATTGCTCCCCCGAAGGACAAAGATAACGGGGTTAGTGCAGGTGGGAACGGAAATACCGATGGTTCTAAACCGCTGCGCATCCAGAGTGCCTCGAATGTTGACACCAGGGAGCTGGTGAATTATGCCAAAAAGTTCTTAGGTGTGCCTTATGATTTTGGTGCCGGCTCTTACGAGGAAACCAAAAAGTTTGACTGCTCTTCTTTTACCAGACATGTATTTAAAAAATTCGGTGTCTCTCTGCCTCGGCTGGCTAGAGATCAGGACAATATCGGGCGTCGGGTAAGCCGCGATAATCTGCAGACCGGCGACCTGATTTTCTTCACGGTGCCCGGACGCTTTGCGAGTGATGCTGTACCAGGCCATGTCGGCATTTATATCGGCGGCGGGAAATTCATCCATACCTGGGGTGAACCCGGCGTACAGATTAGCGAGCTCGACACCGGCTATTGGCATAATGTTATCCTGCATATGCAGCGTGTGCTTTAAATTTTTACCGCTTTGCTAAGGGTAAAAGAGCCTGGAGTCCATAACTGGACTACCAGGCTCTTTGCATATTAATCCCAGGTCTTTCCTTTGCCGCTCATCCGGAGGAACAGCTTTATGATTTCCACAAGGACTACAATAGCTATAGCAGCACTGCAGACAATTCCCCATTGAAAACCGCTTAGGTGCTCCACGCCAAACCATTCGTTCAGACCCGGTATGATAATTACCAGTACCAGCAGCAGGCCTGAGATCAGAGATGCTCCCAGCATAAAGCGGTTTGTAAACCATCCGATCTGGAATAGTGATTGGGTATTGGATCTGACATTAAAGGCATGGGTGATCTGCAGCAGTCCCAGAGTGGCAAATGCCATCGTAACCGCAACGCCCTCATCATAATGCGTGTGCGCCCAGTAATAGACCAGCAGGGTCAACGCTGCTTCAATAATTCCCTGATACACAATACCGGCACCCACTCCGCCGGCAAAAATGCTGCTGCTTGACTTGCGGGGCTTCCGTTTCATTACATCTTCCCCGGCCTTCTCCAGTCCCAGTGCCAATGCAGGCAGGGTGTCCGTCACCAGATTGATCCAGAGAATATGAATCGGCTCAAGAATACGCCAGCCTATCATCGTCGCAATGAACAAGGTCAGCACTTCCCCGAGGTTGGCGGACAGCAGGAACTGAATAGCTTTACGGATATTGCTGTACACCTTCCGCCCTTCTTCAACAGCAACTACAATCGTTGTAAAATTATCATCGGCAAGCACCATATCAGAGACACCTTTAGCCACATCGGTTCCGGTGATTCCCATGCCGACACCGATATCTGCAGATTTCAGCGCCGGCGCATCATTCACCCCGTCTCCGGTCATGGCGACAATCTTACCCTTCTGCCTCCACGCTTTGACGATCCGCACTTTATGTTCAGGTGAGACACGTGCATATACAGAGTAATCGGTCACCTGCTCGGCAAAATCAGTTTCACTGATCTTATCCAGTTCCCGGCCGGTCAGCACACTGAGGTCATCGTCAATGATGCCCAGGCGTTTAGCTATGGCCGCAGCTGTATCCCTGTGGTCGCCGGTAATCATGACCGGACGGATGCCCGCCTTGCGGCAGACGGCTACCGCATCACGGACCTCATCCCGCGGCGGGTCAATCATCCCGCACAGCCCGATGAATACAAGCTCCGTCTCAGTGCTCTCCGGTGTCATCTGACCAGGAAGTTCTCCGTAATCACGGTAGGCAAAAGCCAAAACACGCAACGCCTCGTCAGCCAGCTGCTTATTGCGGGCTGTAATTTGCCGGGAGTGCTCCTCCGTCAGCGGGACGACTTGGCCGGCTTCGTAGATATGGCTGCACTTGGACAGCAGCACATCGGGTGCGCCCTTGGTATAGGCGCGGAATTCTCCGCCCTGCTCCTGCTCATGGACCGTAGTCATTAGCTTGCGGTCGGAATCAAAAGGCAGCTCTCTTTTCCGTGGATACCGCTTCTCCTGCTCACGCTTATCCACCCCGATGCTCAGTGCATAATCAACCAGTGCAGTCTCTGTCGGGTCGCCGATGATGGCTTTGCCGCTTTTTGTTTTTGCAGTTTTGGCTTCCTTTTTCCCGTCTGTCCCGCCCGTTCCTGATTCCTTACTCTCATCGATACTGGAATCATTGCACAGCGTCATCGCCTGTAGCAACAGCTCTCCTCCGGATTCACCTTTGACTGCATCTGTGGCCTCTATAGATTGGCCGTTTACGAACAGCTTCTCTACAGTCATTTGATTGAGGGTCAGCGTCCCCGTCTTGTCGGAGCAAATGATTTCGGTACTGCCCAGTGTCTCCACCGCAGGAAGCTTACGGATAATGGCCTTGCGTTTTGCCATCCGCTGGACACCAAGAGCAAGAATTATCGTCACAATCGCCGGCAGGCCTTCCGGGATCGCCGCTACAGCCAGTGAGATGGAAGTGAGCAGCATATCCAGCATTTCTCTGCCCTCTAGAATTCCGACGACAAAAATTACAACGCATACTCCCAATATTATATACGTAAAATATTTTCCAAGCTCATCCAGCTTCTTTTGCAGCGGGGTTACATCTTGTTCAGCCTGGGCAATAAAACCTGCGATTCTGCCGACCTCAGTCAACATTCCCGTTGCCGTAACCACTCCCACTCCCCTGCCGTAAGTCACGCTGCTGCTCATATAAGCCATATTGGTGCGGTCTCCGAGTGCAAGATCCGTCCCTTCCAGTACCCCGGCAAGTTTATCTGACGGCAGGGATTCTCCGGTCAGTGCCGCTTCCTCGGTCTGGAGCGACGCAGATTCCAGCACTCTAAGGTCAGCTGGCACAACGTTCCCGGCTTCCAACAGCACTATATCGCCTGGTACGAGTTCCTCGCTTTTGATCTCCATAACCTGCCCGTCCCGGCGGATTTTCGCCATCGGCGAAGACATACTTTTCAGGGCTTCCAGCGCCTGTTCCGCTTTATTCTCCTGAATGACCCCGAGCACTGCATTTAAGATCACGACCAGCAAAATAATGACCGTATCCGTCCATTCACCCAAAATCCCCGACAGAATCGCAGCGGCCAGCAGGATAAAAATCATTACATTTTTGAATTGCTCCATAAATTTTGCCAGCAGAGACTTCGTCTTTGTATCCTGAAGCATATTTTTTCCGTAACGCTCGAGCCTCTGTCCAGCCTCTGACGATGTAAGCCCATTCTTCGCTGATTCCAGACGCCTGAGCACCTCATCATGATCCAGCGTATGATAGGGTATGTTTTCTGCGGGTTCCTTCGTTACCGGTTTTGAATCCAATCCTTCAGCTCCTTCCAAGATATTCATGAATTTACGCTAACCCTTATATGGAGTTTTACCCAATAGGTTCTGCGGGATGCAGAGAAACTGTGTATATATTTCAAAATATCTGTCTTTTGCACCTGCTGTTGAACGCAAAAAGGCCGTTTCCGCAATATTTACTGCGGCAACGACCTTTTATTGGGCCGGATATCAGGCAACCTCCGCACTCAGCGGAACATCCCCCATAAACGTATAAGATGAAAAGTATTACCGGGATCTATCTTCTGCGCAATGATAAACTTCACGATCTGATCCTCCTGGGCTCCTGTCAGTTTCTCGCTCAGCACTGCCGAGGCATTGCGTACAAGCCTGCGTACCACCGCTGTATCCTGCAGCTCCTGCTTGGAGATCCCGTTAATCATGTTCTTAATCCGTTCCTTGACCGCCGGATTCTTCATCTTCAGCTTGATCCGCTCCACCAGCTGGGGACTGATTCCGTATTGCTGATAACCCAAATGCAGCACCTCCCGTCATATCCAATCATTCACAGTATATGAGGGAAGGCGGCCACATGTGCCTATTTAATCAATGATATCACCTTGGAATATTTGTTCGCTCTGTAAATAGCTTCGCAGCGGCGCATAATCTGCCGAAGTCCAGAATGAGGCCTCTTTCAGCAGCCCGGCGGCATCATCTCGTGCCTGCTCCAGCACTTCGAAATCGGCTGTCATGTCCGCCAGCCGGAATTCCGGCAGGCCGCTCTGCTTCGTGCCGAAGAAATCCCCCGGCCCCCGCAGCTCCAAATCGCGGCGAGAGACCTCGAACCCGTCATCTGTGTCGGTCATTGCAGTCATCCGCTCCCGGCCAATTTCCGATTTCGGATCGGCCACCAGTACGCAGTAGGAAGCATGCTGGCCCCGTCCGACCCGGCCGCGCAGCTGGTGCAGCTGCGACAGGCCAAAACGGTCAGCGTCCATGATGATCATCAGTGTGGCGTTAGGAACATCAACCCCGACCTCTACCACTGTTGTGGAGACGAGCAGCTGAATCTCATTACTATAGAAGGCCCGCATGACCTCATCTTTTTCCGCTGGTTCACCCCGAAACGGTGCTGCTCATCCGTGACGACCAGACCGAGTGCGCGGAAGAATACATCCTCCTGAATCAAGGCGTGTCT
>CAKMKL010000055.1 GCA_927443375.1 uncultured Paenibacillus sp.
ATACTCCACCGAGCGGATCGTTGCCTCGCGCAGCCCCTGCGGAAAACGGTGCCGGATATTATCATCCTGTGACTGCGCAGTGGTCCGGCCCGCACTCCCGTTCCTACGAGACACTGCTGACTGAGCAGAGCAAGGCATTCCTGCAAATGGCGACCAGGGGTGAAGTGATGTTTTTTCCATGGGATGAGCTTCCTTATGAGGAGGAGTGGTACGGCAGCGGATTTTATTGCCCGGACGCCTATCTGGACTGCTTCACGGTACCGGAGACCAAAGAAGTGAGACAGCTGTATGAAGGTAATGCCGATGATGGCAGCGGCAAATGGGCAGTTACTTTTATGACGCCCCAGTTCAGTATGGGTTCATTTACGGACAGTGATTTATGGAATCAGAGACGGCCGCTGCTGGCCTATGTGAATAATAATGGTGCTCCGGCCTATATCCGGCTGCACTGCCTGCATGACGGCTATGATTATTGCTCTGCCCGGATTAAAACCAGACAGGATCAGGGGGATTTGCTGTTCGGAATTAATTTTGTGACCGACGGCGGGGACACCCATCCTAATCTGGACCGGATCAGCGGGGCGATTGATGCTGCAGACTTTCGGCTGCGGCTGGAGATCGGCGGTCATATCGCCGGCATCACTGTAGAGCCTACAGAAGAGGGAGCCGAACTGCGGATCGGGGAGTCCGCCTTCTGTCTGACAACATGGTTTGCTGTATTCACCGGACAGCCGGATTCCGGGCGGAGCTTGAGCTGGCAGCTGGACCGGACTTCGGACAGTATCAATCTGGATATGATTCTGTATTCCGGCCCGCGCTGCAGTATTGATTTCACCAGCCTGCGGCAAGCTGCCTTTGTGTTCTCGCTCGCTGCCTTGGAGGTTGAGGACAGCGAAGGCCCGCGGGTGGAGGTAACCGATGAAGGTATACTTCGGGTGAGCGGAGACGCTGAATCCGGTGAGGCCTTCTCGCTGCGGCTGCGTCCCGGTCCGGCAGCGGACGACACTTTCTGAATACAATAAAGGAGCTGAGCTCCAGGGTATCGCTCCCTGGAGCTCAGCTCCCTTTAACGTAAAATTTTAATGCGAAAGCTCTCTGAAATCCCCGCGGAACCGCTCATAGTCAGCGGCTCTGCACTCCAGCAGGAGCCTTGTTCCATCCTCTTCATAGCTGACCTCCTGGACGTGGGCATGTTCATTGAAATAGGAAACGATGCTGCCGCGGTCATACGGGATCAGGATTTCACACTGAATGTAGTCATTAAAGACATGCCCGCGGATCAGTCCGGTAAGCTCGGCGATTCCGCTGCCCTGTCTGGCGGAGAGGGTGACCGAATCTCCCTCCACAACAGGATAAGGCCGGCCGGTCAAATCCGCTTTATTGTAGGCATACACCGTGGGAATGTCCTCTGCACCCAGCGCTTTGAGCGTCTCGGCCGTTACCTCCATATGCTGTTCATGCTGTGGATCGGAAGCGTCGACAACATGGACCAGCAGATCCGCCTCGGTCACTTCCTCCAGTGTAGAGCGGAAGGCCTTAACGAGGTGATGGGGCAGCTGGCTGACAAAACCTACCGTATCGGTTAACAGGAAGGTTTTGTGATCCGGAAGCTTAATGCTGCGGACCGACGTTTCCAGTGTGGCGAACAGCATATCCTTGGCAAATACCTGCTTGCCCGATCCGGGATGATATTCCTCTACCATCGCATTCAACAGGCTGGACTTGCCGGCATTCGTATATCCGACCAGACAGATTACCGGCACTTCATTTTTACGCCGCTGCCTGCGCTGAATCTGGCGCCGTTCGACCTGGGTCTGCAGTTCGGCTTGCAGTGCGGTAATCCGTTCCTCGATTCTTCTGCGGTCCAGCTCCAGCTTCGTTTCACCGGCCCCTCTGTTCTTGAGGCCCGATCCGCCGCCCTGCCGGCCGAGCGATTCGCGCATGCCGGTGAGGCGGGGAAGCATATACTGCAGCTGGGCGACTTCGACCTGAAGCTGTGCTTCCTTGGTTTTGGCCCGCTCCGCAAAAATATTAAGAATCAGAATCGTCCGGTCAATGACCTGACGGCCCAGGGCAGACTCCAGATTGCGGATCTGCGAGGGAGTCAGCTCATCATTAAATATAAAGAC
>CAKMKL010000056.1 GCA_927443375.1 uncultured Paenibacillus sp.
TTGCAGGTTGTTAAGCAGCTACCAACTTTGTTTCTTGCAGAACCGGATGTCCTCCCCAAGCGGATGGATAATCCGCTTCTTCCTGATAAAATTGTTCACGTGTGCATTTATTATGTATCTTAAAGGAGATTGTGAAACCCATGACAAAACGCCTATCCAGAAGCAACCAGCCCGGCTTGCCCGAGTATCCTGAACGGATGATCCAGTTCGGTGAAGGCAACTTCATGCGCGCCTTTGTAGACTGGCAGCTGCAGCAGATGAACAACCAGGGATTGTTTAACGGCAGTGCAGTGCTGGTACAGCCGATCGGCCAGGGGCTTGGCGCACTGATGGCTGAACAGGATAATCTGTACACCGTGCTGCTAAACGGCATTATGCAGGAGCAGACCGTCAATTCCCGGGAGATTATCGCAAGCGTCAGCCGGGTCATCAGTCCTTACGAAGACTACGCTGCCTATCTGGCATTAGCCGAGGACGACGGACTTGAATTCATCACCTCCAACACCACCGAAGCGGGTATTGCCTATCATGCGGAAGATGCGCTGAATGATGCTCCGCCGAAGAGCTTCCCGGCTAAATTGACGGCATTGCTCCACAGACGTTTTGAGCTTGGTAAAAAAGGCTTTGTCATTATTCCCTGCGAGCTGATTGACCGCAACGGCGAGAAGCTGCGTGAGATTGTGCTGCGGTACGCTGCTGAGTGGCAGCTCGGTGATGCCTTCACGAAGTGGCTGGAGGAAGAGAACACCTTCTGCTGCAGCCTGGTGGACCGGATTGTACCTGGCTACCCGCGCGATAAGGCTGCGCAGCTGGAAGCAGAGCTTGGATATCTGGACAATCTGATGGTTACCGCCGAGCCTTTCCTGTTCTGGGTAATTGAAGGCCCTTCTTGGCTGGCCGAGAAGCTGCCGCTGGCGGAAGCCGGACTTAACGTAGTCGTAACAGACGATATGACGCCTTACCGCGAACGCAAAGTGCATCTGCTAAACGGGCCGCATACCGCAATGGTCCCTCTTGGTATGATGGCCGGTCTGGAAACTGTTGAGGATGTGATGAATGACGAGACATTCTTACGGTTTGTGAAGGATCTGATGAACGATGAGCTAATCCCGATGCTGGATCTGCCTGCTGACGAACTGACCTCCTACTCTGCTGCCGTACTGGAGCGGTTCAAGAATCCGTTCGTCCGTCATGAGCTGGCGTCCATCTCCCTGAACAGCATATCTAAATTCAAGTCCCGGCTGCTTCCGGTTCTGCTCCGCTACCAGCAGGAACGCGGTAAATTGCCTGAGCTGATGACACTCGCCTTTGCCGCCCTGCTGCTTAGTTACCGGGGAGACCGTGTAGCCAGACAAGACGGTGCAGAAGTGCTCGAAGTATTCGATCAGGCCTGGAGCAGCCCGGGCAGCTTCGTACAGACCATCCTGAAGAATGACAGCTTGTGGGGCCAGGATCTGACACAGATTCCAGGACTTGCAGAAGGCCTTGCCGCGAAGCTGCTGGAGCTTGACCGCACCGACAGCCTTGCGGTGCTGCAGCAGGCTGTGCACCAATAGAACACCGTTTCCGGACAAATGGCGGTACTTTTGATACCTCACTAACAGCAGGATCTATTGAACCAAAGACTATAGCTCTACCTAACGGACAGAGCAGCTCTTATTTTACCTGAATTTCATTTATTGACAGGCTAACGGACTCCAGCGCCCTTATTGACGGTCATCTCTCTACATTCCGGCAACAAATGAAGAGATAAGTGCAGTACGGTCCGTTAGCCGGTGGAATGTACACTTTCAGGCCAAATTAGGGCTCCGCAGTCCGTAAGAATCAGAATAAGGCGGGTACACACATCTGCCTTGATATCATAACCACTTTTTTAGGAGGGACAGACAGCATGAAACGATTAATGAAAATGAACCCCCGGGATACAGTGGCTGTAGCGCTGCGCCCCATCCCTGCCGGTGAGCAGCTTGAATTCGAAGGGCTGACGCTGCAGGCTGGCCAGGATATCCCCCAGGGCCACAAAATTGCACTCACCGCCTTCGCAGCGGAGGACGTAATTACCAAATACGGCTATCCTATCGGCCACGCGGTTGCTCCTATTGCAGCGGGCGACTGGGTCCACACGCATAACATCAAGACCAACCTGGCCGGAGAAGAGGAATATGACTACAAGCCCGAGCTCCATCCGGTCACCTATCCGAAGCGGGAGTTGACCTTTCAAGGCTACCGGCGTGCTAACGGCAAGGTCGGCATCCGCAATGATCTGTTCATTATCCCTACTGTCGGCTGTGTGAACGGCATTGCCGAACAAATGCTGACGGAGTTCAAGGCCGCGCATCCGGATCTTGGCGGCTTCGACAATTTCACTGTGCTTAAGCATCCTTACGGCTGCTCACAGCTGGGAGATGATCATCGCATGACCCGCAGTATCCTGCT
>CAKMKL010000057.1 GCA_927443375.1 uncultured Paenibacillus sp.
GGGTGTTCATACCCTTTAAGCTGACCCAGACCGGCATGATGATTAAATGGATCCTCCAGAAGCCGGAAGGCTGTGTCAGCAACCAGATTATCAACACAACTGGCGCATAAATCAGCTAAATCGTTACCATTATGTTCTTCCTGACCAAATTCCCGCAGGTGTGGACGGTGGTGGTTTTCCTGCCGCTGTCCATTCTGCTTGCGTGGCTCGGATCCCGCCGCATGTACACTCCGATCGAGCGGCTGCTCAATCAGATGGGGCTGCGCAGACCGGGCATCAAAGCAAAGTTTACGGATGAGTTCCAGTCGATCGGCGAGCAGATGCATCATTTATTCCAGTCCAAATCGCAGCTCGAAAAGGAGCTGAACCAGCATCTCCGGCAGGTGCGCACCTTTTTCCTGACAAAAGCCTTTCAGGGCAATATAAGAAAGCGCGAGCTGCTGGAGGAGCTGGAACAATACGGCTACCAGCCCTTAGTGGAAGAATGGAGAACAATGGCCGTCATTACGCTCAGCATCGACTTCTCTGCAGAGAGCAGCTATGACAAGAAAGATCTCCACCTGCTGCTGTTTGCCGCCCATAATATGATTGAAGAGCTCGTTCCGCCGGAAGGCAGACTGGCCCCGGTGATCATCGACCACGCCGTGGTCACGCTGATTGGAAGCACGGAAGATAACGCGGAATCCTTTCACCAGACACTGTATGCCGTGACGGAGAACCTGCAGAAGGAAATTAACACTTACCTGAAGCTCCAGGTCAGTATCGGTTTGAGTCTGCCTTTTCACAACATCGATAAACTGTCTATTGCCTACAAGGAAGGTCTCGAGGCCTTGAAATACCGTATCACACTCGGCAAAGGCATCATCATCCAGTATGAGAATATCAACTCCGGCAAACATTATCTCAACTTGAACTATCCGACACATACTGAAAATGACCTGTTGGATGCTATCAAGCTGGCCGATACCGAAAAGGCGAAGGAGCTGCTGCATAAGCTGTTTGCCTGTATTTTTAAGCTGGGGCTGTCACCGCAGGAATATCAGATTCCGCTGACCCGTCTGCTCGGTAATATTCTCATTATGATGCAAGAGTCCGGGATTAGCCTGAATCAGATCTACCATGCAAATGGTTCATTATTCGAGGAGCTGACCGACCTGCATATTGTCGCCGAAATCGAGGACTGGTTCTGGAGTATCGTGATTCTGCCGATGATCAAGATTTTCCACAGCCGCCAAAATGCCCAGTACCATAATATTTCCGAGAAGATTATCGACATCGTGCAGCATGATTATGATAAGGACCTGACGCTGGAGGAATGCGCTTCACGCCTTCATTATAATGCCAACTATATCAGCAGTGTCTTCCGCAAGGAGACGCAGTATTATTTCAGTGAATATCTCGCGATGTACCGGTTCAAGATGGCCAAAAAATGGCTGGAGGAAACCGATATGCCGATTAAGGACATAGCTGCGAAGCTCAGATACAACAATTCGCAGAATTTCATCCGCTCCTTCCGCAAGCAGGAAGGCATGACGCCTGGCCAATACCGTGACAACGCAAACTCCCGGCCCAAAGCGGCACCGGATGATTACTGAGTAAGGGAACGGCGCGATTTTCTGGATCTGATGAACCAAAACAAACCAGCTGCGATAATCAGAATGAGTCCTCCGCCTGCGATCAGAATATTCTTAATATTCGGTACATACACCACCAGGCGGAGCGGCTCGGAATCAGCCAGTGTAATACGCCAGGTTAAGGTGTTGCCCTCTTGGGAGACTGCATTATTCGCTCCATATAAGTCATAAGGCAGCGTTAATTTAAAATTGACAGCCAGGCTCTGCATCAGCAGCCTTGCCAGTGATTTCGGCATATTCAGCTTCCCAATGCCGTCTATGATCTGATCCGAATACGCATTCAGCTTCGGCTGGGCCGCGATATCATATTTGGTATACAGCCATTTGTCCGCTGTAACGACCTGTGTGTCCACAATATCGAGACTCCCGGCATTCGCCTGCATATCTTCGAAGGAATCATACGACTTCAGGAATTCATATTTGGCGGATTTACCGCTTTGGATTTTGTTCAGTTGAATCCCTGCGGCAGTAAGTCTTGTCGTCAGCACTTCCTCCAGTTTCCCTCCGACTATGGATTCCGCCCGGGCATCCAGCAAAATGCTGAACGCTAAATCTGTACTCCCGTCCTTCTTCACATTCATATGCGCCGTTCCGCTGGCGCAGCCGGCCAGGAGAAGCAATGTGGACAGGATTAGCATGGCTAAACATAATCTTATCCTCTTCAATCTCATCCCTCCACTTGCTTCATTTGTCTATTCATTATACAAGTAAGACCGCAAGCAACCGGCCAGCCGGATGCCCGCGGTCTTTGTGCTTACCAACGGTTATTTTTTCAAATGATAGGGAACTGTAGTAATAATTACATTTCTGCGGTACAGCAGATGGGCGCGGATCAGCAGGCTGGACTGGTTATGGAGAATATTATGCCAGCCCTTCTTGGGAATGAACTGCGGTACGATTACAGTCACTTGATAATTGGACTCACTTGCCTTGCGCTGAACCGTATCGATAAACTTGGTTAGCGGATGGATGATGCTGCGGTAAGGCGAATACAGCGTTACGAGCCTGACTTCGGGGTGGAACTTCTTCCACTTCTCTTCAAATATATTCTCATCATCCCGTTCAAACGGGACATGGACTGCAATAATCTGATCGGCGGACAGCGATTGCGCGTAGCGCAGCGAGTTCTCCACCACATGGGTAATGCCGGCAACTGGCAGGATGATAATATTGCCTTCAATCGCCAGAGGCTCTTCTTCACAGGTTGAAATCCGCAGCTGGTCAGCCACTGCCTCGTAATGCTTGTGGATCCGGTAAAAGAGCAGGATGATCAGCGGCAGGAAAACCAGCACCGGCCACACCTGCGGGAATTTGGTCAGGAAGAACATAATGGTAACGATGAAGCTGATTAATGCGCCAGTTGTGTTGATAATCAGCTTGCTGACCCAGCCTTCCGGCTTCTGGCGGATCCATTTAATCATCATGCCGGTCTGGGACAGCGTAAAGGGAATGAACACCCCCACCGCATACAGCGGAATCAGATGCTCAGTACGTCCCTCGAAGGCGATGATCAGAATAATCGAGAGAATCCCAAGGCTGAGTATACCATTTGAATATCCGAGCCGGTCACCACGGACCGTGAACATTCTCGGGATAAATTTATCCTTGGCCAGGTTCACCGCCAGCAGCGGAAATGCGGAATACCCCGTATTCGCCGCCAGGATCAGAATCAGAGCCGTGGTCCCTTGGACAAAGAAATACAAGAAGTTCCGCCCAAAGACCTGTTCAGCAATTTCGGAAACGACGGTAACCTTTTCATTTGGTGTTATTCCATAGTAGTATGCCAAGAACACAATCCCAGAAAATAACAAAGCAAGCAGGACACCCATGGAAGCGAGCGTTTTGGCCGCATTGTTCGGCGCCGGTGCTTTGAAATTGGGAATGGCGTTGGAGATGGCCTCGACCCCGGTCAAGGCCGAGCTGCCCGACGAGAATGCTTTTAGCAGCAGAAACAGGCTGATCCCTGCTACCGGTGTACCTATAGGGGTATGAAGATCTGCCGGTATGTCTCCGGATACAATCCGCAACAGCCCCATTCCGATCATTACCAAGATTGCAAGCACAAACAGATACACCGGATAGGCCAGGAATGATGCTGACTCTGTGACCCCCCGTAAATTCAGGGTCGTTATCAGCAGAACAAATAGGACGGCGATAATGACATTGTACGAATGCAGGCTGGGAAAAGCGGAAGTAATCGCATCCGTACCCGCAGATACACTTACGGCAACCGTTAATATATAGTCCACCAGCAGTGAGCCGCCGGCCACCAGACCGGGATATTTGCCCAGGTTCTCTTTGGACACAACATAAGCTCCCCCGCCATGAGGGTAAGCAAAAATAATTTGCCGGTAGGATAAAATCAGGGCTGTCAGGAGTACAAGAACTCCAATCGCTATAGGAATCGAATACCAGAACGCAGCCGTGCTGAGCGTAATCAGAACCAGCAGAATCTGCTCCGGACCATAAGCAACCGAGGATAATGCATCTGATGATAGAATGGCTAGCGCTTTTGTTTTGTTTAGTTTCTGTTCGCCCAATTGATTTGATTTCAGCGGCCGTCCAATCAGGAATCTTTTTACCGAAATCATCATCTGCCTCACCCGACTTTTTTAAGTTATATTACCCCGAAAAGTATGGATTAAATTCAACCCATAATATACATTTCACCAACCGATTGCGCAACTGATTTAATTTGAGGCAACTTAAAGCCAGTCCTCGGTAAGCAGCTGTTTCAGCAGCTGCACCTGCTCCGCGCCGATCCGCGCAGCTATTTCCTGCTCAATCCCCTGCTTGATCTCCAGCATCCTCCGGCATACTTCGATTCCTTTTGACGTCAGGACGATATATTTATCACGGCTGTTCCCCTCTACCTGAACGGTCTCCACATAACCCTCGTCCAGCAGCACATTGATAGATTTTTGTGCTCCCTGCCGGGAAATACTGATTTGCCGGCTGATTTCTGAGATGGACAATCTGCTGTGCAGCTCCAGCTTCGCCAGAATATGTGTTTCAGTGTGATTCAGCGGATCACCGCTCCGTCCGGTTACTTGTTCCCGCAAAACCTTATGCTTCTCACTGACCAGGTCAATCAGATTTAAATCGCGGATATACTCCTTCATATAAAGGCCCTCCAGTAATGGGATGCAGATTCAGTTTGAAGGAATGCTTTCATTTTTGTCAACTAGGTTGACAAAATTTCATCCTCCTGATACTATGAGTGAAGCTTGAAAACTTAACTTTAAGGGAGTTTGAACAATGGGTAAAAATAAAAAAGAAGCACTGATTTTCACCAGTATGATGTGCTTTTTAATGGTCGTCGGAATGAGCTTTTATAACGTAATTCTATTCAACGGTGCAACCCATAGAGTATTCCTTGAAGTTGCCGCCGGACTGCTTCCGGCACTGATTGTTGCCTTATTCCTGGACATTGTTGTCATCAGCAGAATCGCCAAAGGACTGGCCTTCAAGCTGGTTAAGCCTTCCGATCCGATGATCAAAAAAGTGCTGACCATTTCCGTCTTTATGGTTTGCGGCATGGTTATCTGCATGTCCCTATATGGCACACTAGCACACTACGGATTCGGAGACAACTTCCTCCGTCACTATCTGTCCATCCTCGGACTTAATTTCATCTGTGCCCTGCCTCTGCAGCTGCTGTTGGTTGGGCCCCTGACCCGCTTCCTGTTCACCAGGATTTTTCCGGTGAACACTGCGGTGCAAAGCGCATAAGCATTGCTTGATCCGGCAGACTTTTGGGTAATAATGGATATCAATCTGCCAGGAAAGGATGTTGTGCCATGCTTACCAAAAAGGATGGTATCTCGCTCTTCGTTCTAATCGCAGCTCTTGTACTCATTAATATATTCAACTCATCCCTGGATTCGCTGATGTGGGACAAATTCACCTTGCTCATGAACTGTTTTCTGGCCCAAGGCGTGTTCATCACGCTCTTGAATCCGTTTAGGCCAAGTGTTAACCGTAAACCGTCCATCGGCCTGATCCTGCTGTCGCTGCTTACCGGGCTTATTGCTCTTATAATTATTATCGCTTCCGGGATGAGCCTGCTGAATCAGATTTTACTGATTTTTCTCCAGGCCATGGTTACCTACGCCGAATCCCTGCTGCTGCGTAAGGAACTAAAGGGAGAGAATGGGCGGCAGATTTAAGCTCTACATCCATCACAAAAACAAACAGTCCCGTGTGCATTTGATCTGCACCGGGACTGTTTGCCGTAAATCCTTCTATAAAGAATTCCTATTCAAAACTTCGAAGAGGATTTAGAAATTCAGATACCATTTCTGAGCGTCAGCACCGGGTTGAACGGCCGCCAGGGTCAGGCTTAATCCATCCTCAGAGACAGCCAGTGCCAGATGATTATGAACAGAGAGGATGGCCGCTGATCCGTCCATATTCTTTTGGATGATCCAGCGCTGGTTGTTGTAACCTAAGTAAGAATAGAGCTGGATTACGTTCCGCTCCGTGTTCAGATCAAGAGCCTGGCCGGAAGCCGTGCGGATGGAGTAAGAGCCTGCTTCATCGCCCGCCGGTACGAACGTCCACTTTTGATCTGTCGCTTCATGGGTATCGCTGACCGTGACGGGTTCACCATTTACCTGGTTAGCCGTATACAGGGATTTCCGGAATCCTTCGTTTACCACGCTTGAGGTCATCAGGTTCGCCGGAACCGCTCCGCTTATATTTACGTTCTGAAAAAAAGCAGCCCCCCCGAATACATGCAGTCCAAAATGGCCTGCTGCAAAGATTCCGTCCTGCACATCCATGATCCGCTCCCCTCCCAGGTACACTGTAATATGCGGTCCGTCCGCTTGTATCTTTAAACGATACGTACGGTCCGGAAGAATAAAGGCTGGAACCTTTGCCAGCACCTGCCGTTCTTCAAACCGCCCGTCAATTTTATAGAACAGACGGACCGACTTCATATTCGGGTCCAGATTGAGATAATAACCGCTGCGCCCGTCCGGGCTTGCCCTGAACAGGAGGGAGCCCGCTCCTCCGGCAGTGCCAAGCTTCATCTCAGCTTCATAAGTGAAATCCCCCGCCTGTTCCCCGGCAATATAATTCGCATCGCCGCCGGTGTAATTTCCGCGGATGCCGTCTTCACTGATCAGCCAGGAAGCCATGGACAGATCTTGGGTCCAGCCGCTAAGGTTGGTAAGGAACTCCCCTCCGGAGACATTCACTCGAACACTTGCAGATGCCTTTCCATTTGGAGTGGATACTGAAATGACGGCCGCCCCCACTTTTAGCGCTTCAATCACCGCCTGGGAATGGTCTGCCGCCTTTATGTTGACGGCTTCCGGATTGCTGGACTTCCATTTCAGCGGCTCTGTACCGCTGCCGGGTCCATTTTCCAGGGCCGCCTGCAGCGTTTCAATATGCCCTATACCCAGTTCATGGTCACGGGTATCCATGACAATCCGGGGGGAGAGAACCGGCTCAGAATTCCATACCGACGCCAGTTTATACACTTTCAAGGAGACCATCTTCACATTGCCGCCCTTAGTATAGAAGCTCATCCCCCGGCTGGCCGGGTCCGGAAAAATGACATCCGAGAACACGGACTCGCCGTCATTCACAAACACCTCTACCGAAGATTCATCCACCAGAATGCGCAGTTTGATCCGGCCGCTCTCCGTTAATGCCTGCGTTTCATGTCTGGTACTGAACAAGCTGGAGAAATCGGTTATTCCGGAAAGGGAGCGGTCCACAAATACCGTGCTCACGCCCGGCTTGTAGCCCACTACCGTCTTCTGGGCGGCACCCTCACGCAAGTTAAATCCGAATTCCGATACACTGCTGCCGGCGGGAATCTCCACCTCAGCTTCGATTTCGTAGGCACCGGAGGTCATGCCTTTCAGCAGATTTTGTGAAGAAGGGCTGACCTCCTTATTAGACGCCGAATAGAGGGCGCTGCGCAGCGATTCCAGCTCTTTGACCGGACTCTGGGCAAGCCGTATCCCGTCACCCGTCTTCACCAGGGTCACTTCTCTCGGGATCGTCAATTGTCCCTTCCAGCCCAATGTCGGAAAGGCGAACGGATAATCCCAGTTTGACATCCAGGCCAGCATCACTCTGCGTCCATCTTGCATGTCAGAGAAAGACATGGAGGCATAGAACTCTTTGCCAAAATCGGTTCTCAGCACAGTTCCAGCCGGATTATCATTCACGAACTTCCCTTCAGCCGTCAGACTCCCCACGAAATATTCTGCATCCGAACCGCCCGTTGCCTGATTCGCTCCTGTACTGATCATGAGTACCCATTTCTTCTCTGTTGTCCCCTGAACCGTAAGCGGGAACAGGTCTGGGCATTCCCACACACCGCCACGGACATAATTGCCATAACCCCAATTGTCGGTCAACGTCCAGTCGAGCAAATTCGTTGAGGTAAAAAAACGGATATGATCGCCGCCCGACACAACCATGACCCAGCGGTTATTATCCTCATCACGCACTACCTTAGGATCACGGAAATCCCAGCCGCCAGGGTCCTCTCCGCTTCTTCCGGGGTTCTCAATAACAATAGGACGATCCTTGGCATATTCCCACGTACGCCCCTGATCCTTGCTGTAAGCCAGACCAATCCGCTGGTTGCCGTTAAAGGCATCCGGGTTAAAGGAGGTATAGTAGGCGAGAAGCCCCTGGCCGCCCGAATCAGCGAACAGGCCTGAGGCGTTATTCAAATCTGCTACAGCAGATCCGGACCAGACATGCCCGTAATCATTCCAGGGAAGGGCGATAGGAATGCGCTTCCAATTAAGCATATCTTTGCTGACTGCATGAGCCCATGTGCCTCCATCCTGATAGAAGAGATGATATTCTCCGGCAAAATAGACCAATCCGTTCGGATCGCTCACCGAACCGCGCATCGGCGTGTAATGATACTGCGGCCGGTATTTTTCATTATTATAGCTGGAGGCATTTGTAACATAAGTATTCTGAAAATAGGCGGTCCCGCTGTTCACTACAAGGCCTGCGTTCCCGTTTGAGTACGAACTATCCGTAACATCAATGGCCGCCGGAGTATATCCATCTACAAAAATTTGAATCCTTTCCCCCTTCGCATGTACCTCTACCGCATGCTTTGCCCCCGCCCGGCTCGGATAAGTACGTGCTGAGCTTGCGATGACCGTGCCGCTCGCTTTGGTTAAACGGACGCTAAGCTGATTCGCCTCCCTCACAAGAGAAGCTTCATATCCGCTTAATCCGTCAGCAGAGGACCGGAAAGCGAGGCCTGCAGTCCCATCGTCAGGAAACGAAATCTGCCCCTCGTACACCAGATCAGCAGCCGGCTTGTTATAGATCAGCAGCGCCTTGCTCTGATTGGAAGAGGTCCCTTTTTTACCGCTAAGATCAGGCTGCCACTGACCTGTAGTTGCCAGCACTGTCTCCAGGTTTCCCTGCAGATCGCTTACGGTGATATTCTGGAACAATGCAGCCCCATCCCAGACATGAAGTCCGAGCTGCCCGGAGCGGTATGCCTCGTCCTCAATATCCATCACAGGCTTGTATTGATTTCCCCAATATACCTTTAGTGAGGAGCCGTCTGCCTTCACCTTAAGATGATAGATTTCGCCCTGGACCAAGGGAATCTGGCGCTCCTCATTTAGCCTGCCTTCTCCGCCGCCAGCGTCCCGTAAACGGATCATGCCTGCCTGAGGTATGATTTGCAGCATGTAAGCCTGCTGTCCATCCCTGCTTGAACGGAATAGCAGCGCAGCATCAGGCTCTCCCTCCTTAATCATTACGTCAGCTTCATAGATAAAATCATCCGCAGTGGTCTGCGATAACGCCAGCACATTTTCCTGCGGGTCCGATGTCAGCAGAAGCCCTTCCGCTGTGTTCTCCAGCCTGCCTTTTCCGGCCACATGCCATCCTGTCAAATTACTGTTTAGATTGGCAGCGGTTTCAGAAATAGATATTCCCTCCTTAATCTCTTTGGCGAACGTCTCATCTGCAGCCAGGGCCCAGTCTGTCTCACGATTAACTGTAATCATCGAAGTCACCAAAATCCCCGCAGTGAGCAGGAGGTTTAGTGTGAAGGTTGCTTTCCGGTTCATCCTTTCCCCTCTTTTCCTGTAAATGATAAGTCCTTTTGAAGAGAAAGGCCGGCTTGCTGCATCTGCATAACAGGCCGGCCTTATCTGTTTTTTATATAGAAGAAACCTAATTACTTACCGCTGAGAGGCCCAAGGCCAGAGCGCCGCATAATCCCGCCTGCTGGCCGAGACCCGGCGCAACAATGTACTCCTCCATGTGGTCCAGAATGACACTTGAACTAACATACCCGTTCAGATTCCGGCGTACGGCCTCCCGGATCAGGGGAAACAGCTGCGGCTGCTGCATCACACCGCCGCCCAATATTATTTTCTGTGGAGAGAGAAGTAAAATAGCATCAGTCAAAGCCCCTGCAATATAGAAGGCCTCCATCTCCCATGCCTGGTGATCCGCCGGAAGCTCATGACCCTTTTTCCCCCATCTGGCTTCAATCGCAGGACCCGCCGCCATTCCTTCGAGACAATCCCCGTGATAAGGACAGATACCGGCAAAATCATCCTCCGGATGGCGTCTCGTCAGCACATGCCCGCCCTCAGGATGCACAAGACCATGGACTAACCGGCCTTCTGCATATACACCGGCACCAATCCCCGTGCCTACGGTAATGTACAAGCAATTGGACATGCCCTGAGCAGCCCCCCATTTGACCTCGCCATATACTGCTGCGTTAACATCCGTATCCCAGCCGAACGGAACAGGGAAGACTTGCTTTAGAGTCCCGAGCAGATCATAATTCGCCCATCCCGGCTTAGGCGTTGTCGTAACGTAGCCGTAGGTCTTGCTGCCATGAGCGATGTCGATCGGACCAAACGATCCAATGCCGATGGCTTCTACCCTTTTACCTTGAAAATAATCAATCACTTTGGGCATCGTCTGATCCGGATGTCCAGTCGGGAAGCTGATCTGATCCTCAATCCGCCCGCTTTCATCACCAAACCCGCAGACAAATTTCGTTCCGCCTGCCTCAATCGCTCCTATACGCATGTAAGTTTCTCCTCCCGGTTACTGGTTGCTGCCGTCTGCAGCAGATGAGGCCAGCTTATAGATATCCAGCGAAAGGAACACATCCTCTTCATGTTCTGCAAAAGCAGCAAGACCGGCGGATTCGGGCTCAGGGAAAATCAGATCGGTAATGACTGCCTGCCCCCCGCCTGCAAACACCTCAACCGAGGAACGATCCACATAAATACACAGCTCATTGGCCGCATCCGATGCCGCAAGCTTTGCAGAATGCAGCCCCGGGAACAACTCATGGAATTCACTCTTCCCGGAAGCTGTGCGGTCTATATACAGCTCTTCCGTTTGCGCGTTTATCCCGGCTGCGGTCTGCTGCTTGGCACCTGCTTTTACCCGGAAGCCGGCAGACGTACCATGTGCGAGCTTCGCTTCGATAACGTAAGCATCCAGCTGAAGGCTGGCACAAGCCGCATTAATCTCTTGTACAGAAACATTGGTAAGGGACAGGACCGGGGTACGCGCTGCTTCCAGCTCTTTAGCAGGCTTCTGAATGAGTGTCGCCTCCCCGTTTCTCGTTTCCAGTGTAAGCTCCCGGGGAATGGTCATCGCTCCGCGGAATCCTTCCGCCGGTGTCTGCTGAGCATACATCCAGTTGCTCATCCAGCCGATGAACAGGCGTCTTCCGGCTTCCCCGGGAAGATCCGACCAGCTCACGCCGGCATAATTATCCCTGCCGTAATCCACCCAGCGGATGCTCCGGGATGCTTCGTCAGGAGTGAATACCGCTCCGTCGAAGTCACCTGTGAAATACTGTGTTCTTGAGCCTTCCTCAAAGGCCGGATCTGCGCCGATGCTCACGAGCATCACCCATTTAGTGTTATCCTTATCTCCATCTACAGCGAGCGGGAACAGGTCCGGGCACTCCCATACCCCGTCATGCGAACCGATCCCGGCCCCGAATTCGCTGGCGAAGGTCCAGTGAATCAGATCAGGCGAATGATACAGGCACACCGTCTGGCCGCAAGCCACGATCATAACCCACCGGCTCTGCTGTTTATCCCAGAACACCTTGGGATCACGGAAATCTATGAAGCTATCATGCTCAAGCACCGGATTCCCGGCGTATTTCGTCCACGTTCTGCCGTTATCCTTGCTGTAGGCAATACTTTGGTACTGTACCGGAGGTTTTCCTTCCGGCCTATTCAGGTGGTGTGTGAAGATTGCAACCAGCCCCGGCTTATCCTCAAAAAATCCCGTTGTATTCTTCCAGTCAACAACGGCACTGCCCGAGAAGATCATGCCCAGTTCATCCGGTTCCAGCGCAATCGGCAGCTCCTCCCAAGCTACCAGATCCCTGCTCACAGCATGGCCCCAATGCATCTCTCCCATAGTCATTCCATCCGGGTGATGCTGGAAGAACAAATGGTATTCGCCCTCGAAATATACCAGCCCATTCGGATCATTCATCCAATTTTGCTGAGGTGAAAAGTGATAGACACCCCGGTAGTTTTGTTTGGTTATCGCTGACATTATGATTTCTCCTTTTCTCCTGGATAAGCTAAACTTAAAATTTACCAACCCGGCGCTGTACGCGGACTGCGGGGAATTTTGGACTTCCGGTTGATGTCAGGATTTGATTTTCGATTGGAACTGTGAATTTCTACTTTTGGGATTAGCCGTGGCTGCAGAGAATGTTTGGACTTCCGGCCGCTGTTGTGTCCAGATTTCTTGAATTAGACCGCTGATCGCGGTTGAAATCCGCAGACTGCTTATGCTTCCGATGCTAGCTTTCCTGCGGAAAGCTTTCAGGCGAACGCTATCGCTCCTACAGTTCCAAAATTCTCCTCCGCCACTTTATCCCTATTTCTGTTTTTCAAGTTCAATCAATGTAGCCTATCCTTCCGATGCCAACTACAGTTCCAAACTTCCCCTTCGCCGCTTTCGCCTCTAGGCAGTACTTTA
>CAKMKL010000058.1 GCA_927443375.1 uncultured Paenibacillus sp.
TATCCGAGAATCAAATAAGAATGGGCATTAAGCAGGTCGCGCGCGCAGAAAAAGAATGCAGAAGAATAAATCAGGCCCCCCGAGATTGACAGATATAGAAGAACTGGATATACTTGAAATGTTAAAATTTACATCGGAAAAAACGTTGATGAAATAGAGTACGCCGGAGCATGGCTCCCTCAGAGAACGGGTTCCGTTACGGGATTTATCGTAATGGCTGTGAGAACCCGGAAGACAGACCGGCGGAAAGCTGATTTCGGAGTGCGGGGAAATCCCGCCGGGGGCGCCCGTTAACAGCCGCGACAAGGCGATCGTCTGCAGGTGTCCGTATGTATTCACGGGTCAAGGCGATAACCAGGGTGGTACCGCGATAATAATCGTCCCTGAATTTATTCAGGGGCGTTTTTGTGTTTTCCGGCATACTTATGCCGCACTAATGATAAGACGGGGGCTGTACATGATGAAAGCAAGTGAAATCCGTTCCAAATGGTTGCAGTTTTTTGAGAGCAAAGGCCACAAAATCGAGCCAAGCGCCTCGCTCGTTCCGCACAATGACCCATCGCTGTTATGGATCAATGCCGGGATGGCGCCGCTGAAGGCGTACTTTGACGGACGGGAGATTCCTGAGAATCCCCGCCTGACGAACTCGCAGAAATGTATCCGCACCAATGATATTGAGAATGTCGGCAAGACACGACGCCACCATACGTTCTTCGAGATGCTGGGCAACTTCTCCATCGGTGATTATTTCAAGGAAGAAGCGATCACATGGGCCTGGGAGTTTCTGACCGGCAAGGAATGGATCGGCTTCGACGGGGACCGCATTTCCGTGACGGTGTACGCCGAGGATGAAGAAGCATTCAAGCTGTGGAATGAAAAGGTTGGCCTGCCTGCTGAGCGCATTATCAAGCTGGGCGATGAGAACTTCTGGGATATCGGCGAAGGCCCTTGCGGTCCTTGCTCGGAAATATTCTATGACCGCGGCGAAGCTTACGGCAGTGACATGAGTGATCCTGAAATGTATCCGGGCGGCGAGAATGAACGCTGGCTGGAAGTGTGGAACCTCGTATTCTCCCAGTTCAACCATAACAAGGACGGCAGCTATACGCCGCTTCCTAATAAGAACATTGATACCGGTGCAGGCCTGGAGCGTCTGGCATCCATTCTGCAGGATGTGGACTCCAACTTCGACACCGACCTGTTCCAGCCGGTAATCCAGAAAACTGCAGACTTAGCCGGAGTGAAATACAAAGACAATCTGGAGCAGGATATCGCACTCAAGGTTATTGCCGACCATATCCGTACCGTTACCTTTGCGGTTGGTGACGGGGTGCTTCCTTCTAATGAAGGCCGCGGCTATATTATCCGCCGGTTGCTCCGCCGTGCTGTCCGCTACGGCAAAACCTTAGGACTTGACCGTCCATTCCTGCACGAGCTGACGGAAACTGTCGGCCAAGTGATGGGGGTGTACTACCCGTCCGTTGTGGAGAACCGCGAATATATCGCCAAAATCATCCGCACAGAAGAGGAACGTTTCCACGAGACGCTGTCCGACGGACTTGCCATCCTTGGTGAAATTTCGGCCAAAGCTAAAGCTGACGGCCTGAGCGTCATTGCCGGCGTAGATGCGTTCAAGCTCTATGACACCTACGGCTTCCCGTTTGACCTGACAGAAGACTTTGCTTCCGAGCAGGGACTTACTGTAGACCGCGAAGGCTTCGATGCAGCGATGCAGGAGCAGCGTGACCGGGCCAGAGCAGCCCGCCAGGACAATGCCAGCATGAAAATCCAGGGCGGCGCCCTTGCCGATCTGACGGTTAAAAGCGAATTTGTTGGATATACTGACGTGGTAACCGAGTCTAAAATACTGGCAATTGTGGTTGACGGCGCACTTGTTGATGTCGTCAGCGAAGGCGCTGAATGCCAGGTTGTGCTTGAAGCTACGCCTTTCTATGCAGAGAGCGGCGGCCAGGTCAGCGACACCGGTCTTTTGACTGGCGGTTCCGTGACTGCTAAGGTCACAGGCCTGTTCAAGGCTCCGCACGGCCAGCATGTTCACCTGGTGACTGTTGAAGCCGGTGACCTGAAGGTCGGCGATAGCGTCCGGGCAGAGGTAAACCGTGAGCAGCGTGAAGACATTGTGAAGAACCATACCGCAACTCACCTGCTGCACAAAGCGCTTAAGGAAGTACTTGGCGGTCATGTTAATCAGGCCGGCTCTTTGGTAGAAGGCGCACGCCTACGCTTCGACTTCTCGCATTTCGGCGCGATTACGCCGGAAGAGCTGAGCGACATTGAGCACCGGGTAAATGCGCAGATCTGGCGCGGCCTGGATGTGGTTATTGAGAACAAGCCGATTGACGAAGCCAAAGCTATGGGCGCAATGGCTCTCTTCGGCGAGAAATATGGCAACATCGTCCGTGTCGTACAGGTCGGTGATTATAGCCTTGAGCTGTGCGGCGGTATCCATGTCGGCAACACCTCGCAGATCGGAATCTTCAAGCTGGTCAGCGAGAGCGGCATCGGCTCCGGCGTACGCCGGATTGAAGCGGTAACTGGACGTTTCGCTTACCAGTTTACAGAAAGCCAGCTGGATCTGCTGAAGCAATCGGCCGGGCTGCTCAAATCCTCACTGAATGATGTGCCGAAGCGCATAGAAGCTCTTCATGCTACACTTCGTGAAATTTCCCGTGAGAATGAATCACTTCAGTCGAAGCTGAGCGCTACCTTTGCTGCTGAGCTGACCGGCAGCGTGAAGACGGTGGGCGGCGGAACACAGCTGCTTGCAGTTGCTGTTCAGGCAGGCAATATGGATGCCCTGCGGTCCACAGCGGATGAACTGAAAGCCAAGCTTCCGGATGCTGTACTTGTACTGGGCGCAGCGATGGATGATAAGGTTAACTTTGTAGTGTCAGTGCCGCAGGAGCTGGTTAAAAAAGGCTTCCATGCCGGCAAGCTGGTCAAAGAAGTTGCAGCAGTATGCGGCGGCGGCGGCGGCGGACGGCCGGATATGGCCCAAGCAGGCGGCAAAGACGCTTCCAAGCTGGCAGAGGCTCTCGCCAAAGCCGAGGAGCTAGTTGCCGCCCAGGCTTAATTATAGAAGGGTACTTCCTGAATGCGCAGCTAAAGCTTCAATAAAGCAGGTATGTATAAACAGCCCAGCGGTACTGAGAGCCTCATATCAGTGCCGCTGCTTTATTGAAAATAAGACAAGCTATATGTATTTTTGCGAATGTTCGTCTTGGGAGAGGTTCCGCAATAGCTCAAAACCCAAAAATATCTATATTTTTGTAGATGAAATGCCAAAAAAAGCGTTATTTTAGTGGCAGGATTTCCAAGGCGGGGCATGAATATGTTATAGTGAAGGCAGCAAGTAAGCTGTACAGCAGCAACTTTGCGAAGCCGCCCTCTGGGGGTGATTTTGCAGAAGGAAGGTGTCACAGATGGACTCCATGGACAAAACGGTTAAATTCAATGTGAAGGGTGACGAAAAGGAAGCTTCTTCCCAGGAAATTCTGCTCGCCGTATACGACGCGCTGGTGGAGAAAGAATACCATCCGATCAACCAGATCGTGGGGTATCTTCTATCCGGAGATCCGGCTTACATTCCGCGCCACAACAATGCGAGAAGTTTGGTCCGGAGAAAAGAACGTGATGAGCTGATCGAGGAACTGGTTCGTTTCTACCTGGCTAATCATCGGGTGGATCATCCGAAATGAAGAAGCTGGGTCTGGATTACGGCGACCGTAGAATCGGAGTCGCCACAAGTGATATTTTCGGGTGGACAGCCCAAGCTCTGGAAACCATTGAACGCCGCGGGAACGGCAATGAGTTCGAACGGATCCGTGAACTGGTCAAGGAGTATGAAATCGGGGAAATTGTGGTTGGTCTGCCGAAGAATATGAATGGCTCTGTAGGACCCCGCGGTGAAATCTGTATTGAGTTTGCCGATCAGTTGCGGGAGCAATTCGAAATACCCGTACACCTTTGGGATGAGCGTCTGACGACAGTATCCGCTGAGCGGGTGTTGATTGAAGGGGACGTCAGCCGGAAGAAACGCAAAGGGATTGTAGACAAAATGGCTGCAGCCCTGATTTTGCAAAATTTTTTGGATGCTAACAGTAAAAGGTGAGGGGTGCGTGCTATTATGACAAACGAGCAGATTGGCCAAGAAGAAGAACCGGAAATTATCTATATTCCCGATGAGGAAGGTAATGAAGAGGAATTCGAGGTCATCATGAAGTTTGAAGTTGACGGTTCGGATGCAAAGTATATGATGGTGGTTCCGCTTGATTCCGAGGATGAAGAGAGTGATGAGGTGTATGCGTTCCGCTATGAGGAAGACGGCGACGACCTGCAGCTATTCATGATCGAGAACGATGAAGAGTGGGCGATTGTTGAAGAAACCTTCAATACTCTGGTAGACGAGCTGGATGGAGGAGCAGAGAATGACTGATTTTTCCGCCGAACAAGCGGTATGGACATCGAAGCTCAAGGAAGTATATGGAGAGACTGTAGAACTGGAAGACGAGCAGGGTAAATCTTCCGTTTACGATATTATTGCCGAGTTTGAGGTTGGCGGCCGCGCGTATGCAGTACTGGCTGGCTCCGGAAGAGAAGCAGAGCAGGAAATTCTGCGGATCGTGGTTTCACCTAACGGTGTGCCCGAGCTGGAAAGTATCGTTGACGATGAGGAGTGGGAAGATGTCTCTGAGCTGTACGACGAGCTGACTCTCCCTGCTGACGACAAGGAATAAGTTTTTTTCACAAATATGCAACATCTATGCTTGGCAAGGAAGAGGGCGGAGTTATTCCGCGCTCTTTTTGCTTGGTAGGCTGTTAAAATCGTAATCATGAACATTTTGCAAAAATATATGTTGAATTTGAGACAATACAATTTTATACTTTATAGTCGGAAAGTGAGGAGTGACATTTGAAAGCCGCAATCCGCGCTGTGCTGATCGTAATCCTTTTGCTGGCCTTAGCAGGAGGGGGAGGCGCATGGTATATCTGGAATGGAATGCAGCCGGTAGAGCCTGCAGGCCCTGCCGTAACGTTTACGATAGAGAAGGGGATGGGCAGTGCGGAAATCGCTGATCTGCTCGCAGAAAAAGGTATTATCCGTAACGGATTATTTTTTAAAGGATATTTGAAATGGGTCAAGGAAGGCTCAAGCTTCAAAGCAGGTAGATATACTGCAAGCCCTGGAGATACCTATGACCAGCTGATTGCAAGGCTGAATGCCGGAGATGTGGTTAAGGAAGAAACAGTCGTCTTTACAATTCCTGAAGGATTCACCGCGAAGCAAGTGGCTGATAAACTGGCAGAGGCATGGAATCAGAAAGCTGAGGCCTTCCTTAAAGTCATAGATTCAGGTACAGGACTTGCTGCAGCAGAACGGCTGGAGATCCCGGTGAATGCAGAGCTTCGCCATCGGCTTGAGGGATATCTGTTCCCCGAAACGTATGAGCTCGTCAAAGATAGTACGCCCCAGGAGATTGTCGAAGCGATGCTGGAGCAGCTGGAGAAGAAGCTGGACAGTATTCCTGACTGGAAAACAAAGCTGGATAAGCGCGGTTTGTCCCTGCATGAGCTGCTGACAGTCGCTTCACTCGTAGAGCGTGAGGTTGTCGTGGACGAGGAGCGTCCGCTGGTGGCCGGTGTTATTTATAACAGGCTGAACAAAGGGCAGAAGCTCGAGATTGATGCTACCGTCCAGTATCTGCTGGACAAGCAAAAAGAACGGCTGCTGAACAAGGATCTTAAGGTTGACAGCCCATATAATACGTATAAGAACGCTGGATTGCCGCCGGGGCCGATTGCCAGCCCGGGTCTTGCTTCCATTCAGGCTGCTCTTGAGCCTAAAGCATCAGAATATTACTTCTATGTAACCAAAAAAGATGGTTCCCAGGGTCATCTGTTCGGTAAGACCTATAAGGAACATTTAGCCAATATCCAAAAAAGTGAACAAAGTTCGCCGTAACCTATTAAAATAGAGTTTGATGCGGTTTCTTTTACCGCAAGTGCAGGAGGGTACAACATGATGAACAAACCGGAGCTGCTGGCCACAGCAGCATCCCTGGAAGAAGCGCGCGCGCTGCTGAATGCCGGTGCGGATGCGCTGCTGATCGGCGATGACCGTTTCGGCATGCGGCTGGCCGGGCATTTTTCGCTGGAGGAAACGGCAGCTGTTATAAAACTGGCCCATGGTATGGGCCGGAAAGTCTACGCGGGTCTTGGTGGACTCATGTCCAACCGGCTGCTGGATGAGCTTCCGGCTTACGTGAAAGCTATCGGTGAGCTTGGGGTTGACGGGATCGAATTCGGCGATCCGGCAGTTCTGGCTGCTGTGAAGTCGGAGGCACCAGGCATGCGGTTGCACTGGAATGCCGAGATGACCTCAACGAATTACTTTACGGCTAATTATTGGGGCCGCAAAGGCGCTTCGCGGGTTGTTCTGGCCCGTGAGCTGAACATGGACGAAATCACCGAAATGGTGCCGCTGCTGGAGGTAGAAGCTCAAGTACAGGTGCATGGCATGACGAATATTTATCATTCCAAGCGCGGCCTCGTTGCAAGCTATATGGCCCACCAGGGCCGTCCGGTAGAGGATGGAAACCTCGGCAAGGAACGCGGCTTATTCCTGATTGAGGCAGAGCGCCGGGATGAGAAATTCCCGATTTATGAGGACATCAATGGTACACATATTATGAGCTCCGACGATATTTGTATCCTTGAGGATCTGCATATCCTGCTTGCAGCAGGAGTGCACAGCCTGAAGATTGAAGGTCTGCTGAAACCCATTGCCTATAACGTGGCAGTCGTAAAGGCGTACCGTCATGCGGTGGATCTCTATGCCGCGGACCCGCAGGGCTATGCTTTTGACGAGGCATGGATGGATGGAATCCGTGCGCTGCAGGACCCTGAGCGTGACCTGTCGTTCGGCTTCTTCTATAAAGAGCAAGTCTATTAATAAATCTTTTAGGATATAAAATAAGGCAATGACTCAGCCTTTAAAAATGGTTTGAATAATCAACATTAAGGTGTAGCGGCGGAGGGGAAGTTTGGAACTGTAGGAGCGATAGCGTCCGCCTTTGTCTCCGGATTTCAACCGCGAAAAGCGGTACAATTCAAGAAATCTGGAGACAACAGCGGCCGGAAGTCCAAGCATTCCCCGCAGCTGCGTCCAACACCTGATGCAGAGGGTTATTCAAGCTTTTTTAACAGCTGAGTATATGGAGGGGAGAACATAATGGGAACCATGACCAAGCCCAAGTATAAGGGCAAACGTTACCGTCTGGACAAACCGGAGCTCCTTGCTCCGGCGGGTAACCTGGAAAAATTGAAATTCGCCGTGCACTATGGTGCGGATGCAGTCTATATCGGAGGACAGAAATACGGTCTGCGCTCCGGAGCAGATAACTTCAGCTTTGAGGAAATGCGTGAAGGTGTGGAATTCGCCAAGAAATACGGCGCTAAAGTGTTTGTTGCTACCAATATCTATGCTCACAATGAAGATATCGCCGGGATTGAAGAATACCTGCGTAACCTATATGAAGCCGGAATTGCCGCAATTATTGTGGCCGACCCGGCTATTGTCGATACTGCACGCCGGCTGGTACCTGGACTTGAGGTGCATCTCAGTACCCAGCAGTCCACCCTCAACTGGCAGGCGGTATCCTTCTGGAAAGAGGAAGGCCTGCCGCGTGTCGTTCTGGGCCGCGAGACTAGTCTGGAAGAAATCGCCGAGATTAAGCAGCATGTCGATATTGAAATTGAAAGCTTCATCCACGGGGCTATGTGCTCCTCTTATTCCGGACGTTGTGTACTATCCAACCACTTCACGGACCGCGACTCCAACCGCGGCGGCTGCTGCCAGTCCTGCCGCTGGAAATATGACCTGTTCCAGGATGACCGTCCGGAAGGTGCCTGGGTGTCCGAAGAGGGACAGGCTGAGGCTGCTACTGCTGCTCCGCAGCGCCTTCAGCCGGGGGTAACCCAGCTGCCGCTGCATCAGCCCCAGGATAACCCGTTCTCTATGGGCTCCAAAGACTTGTGCATGCTGGAAAGCATCCCCGATCTGATTGAAGCCGGCATTGACAGCTTTAAGATCGAGGGCCGGATGAAGTCCATCCACTACGTGGCGACTGTCGTGAATGCTTACCGCAAGGCTATTGATGCTTATATGGCCGATCCCGAGCATTATGAGCTTAAGCCGGAATGGCTGGAAGAATTGCAGAAGGCGGCCAACCGTCCGCTGAACACCGGATTTTTCTACGATACCCCGGATCATGAGGATCATATCTATGAGCCTGAGGAAAAGGCGGCGCCCTATGATTTTGCGGGACTAGTTCTGGAGTATGATGCGGAGAGCGGCATGGCGCTGATCCAGCAGCGCAACAACTTCAAGCCGGGGCAGGAAGTGGAATTTTTCGGACCGGATAACACGTTCTTTAAGCAGATTGTAGGGGAACTATGGGATGAGGCAGGGAATAAGCTTGATGTGGCCCGTCACCCGCTTCAGCGCGTGCGCATGAAGGTAGATCACCCTGTAGCTTATTTTGATATGATGCGTAAAAGAAAGTAAGAAGAATTCAATGGAAAGGGATGCACCTGCAGGTGCGTCTCTTTTTTGTGCAGAAAAAAAAGGAAAAAGACTAAAATATATAAAGATTATCAGGTAATTTCTTAAGAACCCTAAGTAAATAGTCGGAGAAAACCGATATAGATAACATATAAAGAACGCTTACATACGACTTCTATTCTAACTGGCAGGTGATGATATGGGGGCTCCCGAGCAGGAGAACAGAGATAAGAAGCAGAAGGGGAGAAGGGTAAAAGTGAGAAAAAACAGCAAGAAACCGGTGGATAAACAACAAGTAGAACCAAGCCGTACAGATGTGGACCTGACAACTGGCACAGGCAAAGGCAAAGGTAAACTCCAGAGTATAGGCAAGATAAGGGATATAGGCTTCAAAGGAGTGCTGAATAGTTCAGTAAGCCAGGTCAAGAAAGTCGATCCGATTAAGTCCGTAGGAGTCAAGCTGTTTCTGATTTTCCTGTCATCCATTGTAGCTGTCGTGCTGCTCCTGGGTCTATTGTCTTACTCCAAGGCTAAGAATACAATTAAAGACAATGTCTCGGAAGCGAACCGCCAGACGATTATCCAGACCTCTGATAAGCTGGATATTACGCTCAAACAGTATGAGAATATGGCGCTTCAGTTGTATTTTGATACACAAATGCAAAGTGACCTGTCGGATCTGCTATCCGCCAAGTCCAATTATGATAAATTCGTTGCTACGGATTCGATCAGTAAGAAGCTGTCCAGTCAGACAACTACGGATTCGAATATTGTGGCGATCTCCCTGATTCCGCAATCGGCAGATGAGGGTGTCATCACGAGCGGAAATTCCGGTCTCAAGATGGATGGGATCAGAGATCAGGAGTGGTTCAAAAAGGTTGTTGCCAGCAATACAGAGTACAAGTCCTATTATTCGGATGAAACTGCAGCACCGCAGAACTATTGGTTCTCAACATCTGTTGAAGGTGACGGCGGCAAAAATGTTGCTATGGTAAGATCGCTCAAGACTATGGGCTCGGCTACGGGTTATGTTATCATGCTTGAGCTCAAAAACACCTTATTGGAGGAGGCCTTCCGAAGCGTATCGCTTGGAGACGGCTCCCGGGTTCAGCTCGTTGATCCAAACGGTACTGTTATCGCATCCTCGGTTCCTGCTGAAGATGGTGTGGCTTCAGAATTCGGCTTCATCAAGGACAGCAAGAACAAGAACAATAGCCGGGAAGCCGAGGATTCAAACGGCAAAGATGTGCTGGCTGTATTCAGTACATTAACCAAGGCTGACTGGAAGCTGACAGGTGTTGTCCCAACAGGAGAACTAGTGAAAGCTGCTAAGCCGATTCTGTTTACAACTTATATGGCTGCTCTTGCATCCGCTCTGCTTGCAGTGTTACTCGGCTTCTGGATGGTTCAGATGATCGCCAAGCCGGTAGCCCGCCTGAAGGATCTGATGGTGCAAGGTGCGAAAGGCGATTTGAGCGTACGTACAGAGTTTACTTCAAAAGATGAAATTGGCCAGCTGTCTGCTTCGTTCAATATGATGATGGAACGGATTACCGAGCTGGTTGCACAAACGACAGATACCGCCCGTGAAGTCCTGGAGACTGCCGGCGAGCTTGGCGATGCCTCCCGCAAAACGGCTGTATCTGCGAAGGAGATTGCCGCAGCTACCGAAGAGATTGCCGGCGGTGCAGGAAGTTTGGCACTGGAAGCTGAGCGCGGCAATGAATTGACCGACCTGATCGGTACTCAAATGCAAAACGTCATTGCTGCCAATGCCGAGATGGATGAAGCGGCACGAGGTGTCGGTGAAGCCAGCGGACTCGGAGCGAAACAGATGGAAGACCTGCTCAAACAGACAGGCCGCACCGGAGAAATGACCACCGCATTAGTGGATCGTGTCAACAACCTGAAAGACACGGTTTACTCGGTTATGAAGGTTCTTGATGTGATGAAAAATATTACGCAGCAGACCAATATTTTGTCACTGAATGCTACTATAGAAGCAGCAAGAGCGGGCGAAGCGGGCCGCGGCTTTATGGTCGTCGCGGATGAAGTCCGGCAGCTGGCAGACCAGTCCAAGCAGTCGATTGCGCTGGTAGCAGGAATCATTGATAAGATCGTGACAGAAATGAATGAAACGGTGAACGTTCTGTCTGAAGTGGCACCGCTGTTCAAACAACAGATGACTTCCGTAAAAAGCACCAGTGATATCTTTGTTTCTGTACAGGCTCAAATGGAGGATTTCATTGCCAGTCTGGAGTCCGTAACAGGCGCCATTGGCAGCCTCAGCCATTCACAGGGTGTATTGTCTGATGCGATGGGCAATGTAAGTGCAGTTGCTCAGCAATCGTCTGCGACTTCCGAAGAAGTGGCTTCACTCAGCAACGAGCAGCAGAACGTGAGTGATCAGCTCGTGTCTCTGTCCGGTAAGCTGGAGGTTGCTTCGAACCAGTTGAAGGACAAGCTGGCGATGTTCACAATCTAATAAGCCAGCAGTTAGGTGTAGTTATATTGTAGTCTCAGGCCGCTCCTTCCCTCGGGAAGAAGCGGCCTGTTAATTATAGGTATGGACTTTTTCTTGTGAAACTTGGAGCTAACAAGTATAATTATTTTGTTAGGTAAATGTTATGGTGGTATGAAAAGTTAGGTAAAGCTGATTGAAGGAGAAGGACCGGATGAAAGTAAAGTACAAGCACAACTGGTGGTCCTTTATTGGGGACATGGGCATGGAACGCAAGCTGCTCCTAGTCTTCCTGGTTATTATTACACTGCCGCTGTCGGTTATCAGTGTGATCAGCTTCAAGAGCTATACCCAATCGATCCAAGGTAACACGGTTGCTTATTCTGAGAAGCTAATCGATCAAATGATGGATGGGGTCGACGACTACATAGAAGACATGAAGCGGATTTCTTCGATGCCTGCGTATGTAAACGATATCAAGCAGAATCTGATCCGCTCCAACCGCTATTATGCACAGAAGAAGCTGACTGAAGGTGATGCAGACAATAGCATTGTTGCACCAGGTGATTTTGATCTGCTCCTATCCATCCAGAGAGGGATCGAAGGCAATATCTCCTTCATCAACAATATTAAACGGGGGACGAACTCTGTCTACATTTTCGATGCCTACGGCAATGGCTATTATTCTGCTAAGGATGGCGGTGTGCGGCTTGATCTGGATCAGAGCTACAAATTCTGGAGCCAGCAGGTGAAGGACTCGAGCGGTGAGGCGCTGCTGTTCGGCACTCAGGCCTATACCACCAATCTGCAGAGTACCCGCTATGCTTATACAGTAGTCCGCAAAATTGTCGACGGCCTCTGGAACCCGATTGGACTGATTGCGGTAGAAGCCAATGTCAGCAACTTGGAGTTCCAGGTAGCGGAGCTGGACGAGGTAACTCATGGCAAGTCGCTGATCGTGGATGAGGCGGGCAAAGTCATTTATGACAGTGACCAGAAGCTGTTAACAATGGATATTTCCCATACTTCACTGTTCCGCAGTGCCAAGGGAGCCGCTGGAAGCTTCTATGATACGGTGTCGGGTAAGGAACGGCTGAACATTTATTCGAGTTCCTCCAAGACAAACTGGAAGGTAATTATCTCCATTCCGGTCGATGAATTGACCCGTGATGTGAAGCTGACCCGTAACGCAACCTTGGTGGCGACATTGATTATTATCGTACTTGCATTGATTATTTCTATTATTCTGTCCTTTGCCCTGACCAAACCGCTGACACAAATGATTCAGTTGATGAAAAAGGTGCAGAACGGTGATCTGGATGTCAACTTCCGCGTGAAACGCCGGGATGAAATAGGCCTGCTCGGTCATCAGTTCAACCGTATGCTCGCGCGCATCCGCCAGCTGATCCAGGATATTTACCGGATAGAGGAGCAGAAGAAGGAAGCGGAGCTGCATGCGCTGCAGAGCCAGATCAATCCGCATTTCATTTACAATACATTGGAGTCGATCCGCATGACAGCGGAAATCAACGATGATGTAGAAGCAGCTGATATGATCTCGATTCTGGGCAAGCTGCTGCGCTACAGTACCAGCGATTTGTCGGGCCATACGACAATGAAGCAGGAGCTGATGTATGTCCGCAATTATGTTGAACTCTTAGGCTGCCGCTATCCGGGACGGTTCGTGCTGCAGATTGATGTTCCCCGGGAGCTGGATGACTACTCGATTATCAAGCTGGTGTTCCAGCCGATTATCGAGAATGCAGCTTATCACGGGCTGGATGACAGCAAGGAACATATGCATCTGAGTATCAGCTGTGAGATTACTGAGCATAAGCTGCTGTTCCATATCCGCGACGACGGCTGCGGGATGGACCGGGCTACCCTGGACAAGCTGAATGACAATCTGAAGCGTGAGACACCTCCGAAGAAAAGCATCAACGGAGGCATCGGGATGAAGAATGTGCATCAGCGGGTCCAGCTGAACTATGGAGCGGCATATGGCATAGAGGTGTTCAGCGAACCCGGAGAGGGTACAGATGTAATTCTGTCCCTGCCGCTTCCGGGACCGCAAGCCAGCAAGCCAGAGACAGAAAGGAGCAATCTGCTTTGAAAATGACAAAAGCATACTGGACACTGCAAACGATGCTTCTGCTCCTGTTTCTGCTCCTGCTGTCTGCGGGCTGTGAGAACCAGAGCAGCAAGCAGGAGCCTTCGGCAACGCCGGATGCGGATAATGAACAGAGAAGTCTGTCGGGTAATATCCTTATGCTGACTAACCGGATCGATCTTATTGAGAACGGCACGATGCAGGGATATGCGGACCAGTTTATAAAGAAGTATCCGCAGGCCAGTGTTGAATTCGAGGGCTTATCCAATTATGCCACCGACATTCTGGTGCGTCTGTCTACCAAGGATGCCGGAGATGTGCTGCTGCTGCCGGTCAATCTGCCTGCGAAGGAACTGAGTTATTTTTTTGAGCCGCTGAATGCAGAAATGTCTGCCCATGAGCGGTTCACTACCTTCGCTACCTATGGCGGCAAAAGATATGGCTTATCTACAGGGACAACCACCAGCGGGATCGTTTACAATAAGAAAGCGTTTGAACAAGCGGGGATCACAGAGATCCCGCAGACGCTGGATGATTTCTACGCCATCTGCGCTAAGCTGAAGCAGGCGGGCATTATACCGCTGTATATGAATTATGGTGCAGTCTGGCCGCTGCGGGAATGGGGCAACAATATGGTCAACTATATGACCGGCAATCCCGATTATATGAATAACATGGTTCATGAGAATAGTCCCTGGCAGCTGGATAATGAGTGGGGGCAGTCGTTGGGGATCGCCAGAGCCCTGATTGCCAGAGGCTACGTGGAGGATGAACTGTTCTCCAACAGCTGGGAGATCTCCAAAACCAAGCTGGCTAAAGGTGAGGCTGGCATGTACCTGAGCGGCAACTGGACAATCACCCAGATTCTGGACGCCGGGGCTGCTCCGGAGGATATCGGTTTTTTCCCGTTTCCTTATGATAACGGCGCCTCGCATTATGCGCCACTTAATCCTGACTGGTTCATTGGAGTCAGCAAGTTCAGCAAAAACAAAGAATTATCAATGGCCTGGGTGAATTTCCTGGTTAAAGAAACCTCCTATACCTCAGAGGGATTCCTTCCGGCAGATGATCATGCCGAGCCTTCGATGGAACAGTATCGTGAATTTCTTTCCTATCATCCGCAGCTGGTAGAGGCCACTGTGCAGACGGACGCTTTTATAGATATGGCCAACCGCTCGAAACTGTCATTTGCCTCAGGAGACTATATCCAGGAGCTGATTGCCGCACCTGATTTACAGAAGGCTTTTGATGAGTTAAATGAGAAATGGTTAGAAGCCCGGGGAGGACAGCTGCCCTCTTCGCAGCCTTAACCGGCAGGACACTTAATCTAAGAACACATTGGAGGTTATACATATGGCTAAAAAAGTTACGATGCAGAAAATTGCCGATCATCTGGGCGTATCCAAGTTTGTCGTTTCCAAGTCTCTCTCCGGCAAGGGCGGTGTCAACGAAGCAACGAGAGAGCGGGTAATCCAGGCTGCTTCGCAGCTGGGCTATTTCACCCAAAAGAATGCATACATGCAGAATATGAAGCGTTCCTCCCAGGGAGCAGGCGGGGACCGGAACAAGCAATCGGTACTGGTGCTGATGCCCAATATCCGCTCACAAACGCAGGACTCCTTATATTGGGGGAAAATTGTTGACGGAATTGCGCTTGCTCTTGATCAGGAAGGCCTTGGCATGGTTATTGTCTCTGAACACCGTGCCGATAATTTCGTGAATATCCTCAACCCGAACGGTCTGCTTGGCCTCGTTGGCGTAGGCCAGATCTCTACCTCACTGCTGCTGGAGGTGCACCGGATCGGCCTGCCGATGGTGCTGATTGACCATGAAGACCCGTTAATTCCGAGTGATACGGTGTTTGCGAACAATATTGATTCGATGGCCCGGCTAAGCAATCATCTGCTGGGAATAGGCCATACGCAGCAGCATTTAATCGCCCCGATCCGCTATTCGCGCAGCTTCAGGGACCGCTGGATCGGCTTCCGCAGCGCGCTTGAAGAGAATGGGATGAAGCCTCCCGCCGGTGATGACGAGATGCTAATGCTGGAAGATATGGATTCTGTAGTATTTCATGAAGAATTCAAACAGTGGCTGCTCAAACGGAAAAAAGCCAAAAACCTGCCGACCGCGCTGCTCTGCGGGAATGATTTTACCGCCCTTACGGTTTGTGAGGTGCTGAGGGAAGAAGGCCTGAATGTGCCGGCTGATGTCTCCGTGACGGGTTTTGACAATATTGAAGATGCAACCAGGTGTGTACCGCCGCTTACAACTGTACATGTTCCCAAAGAAGCAATGGGCCGGGCCGCAGTAGAGAAGCTGCTGAACCGTATCCACAACCCGTCTGCACCGCTGGAGAAGATTCTGATCGCAGCCGATATTGTCCACCGGGATTCCGTGGCCGGACCGCGGAACTGATGAACTTACGATTGGAGAGAACAAGTAATGAGCTAGGATGTGCATATTACCAGGGCAGGACACTGGACGGAGAGCGGCAGCAATCCGATTTCCCTGGAGGAAGCCAAGGCTTATTTTGCTGCTCAGGAGGAGTTCGAGTACAGCAGCGGACTTTCCCTTAAAGGTCCTTTTGGAACGATGACGATCGGTGGAGCGTTCTTCAACTGGATTGATGGAGAGGACAGCGTGCCGTTCAGATACACAGAAGGAAGAATCACGGTGTCCAGCGCGGACGATTATGTGATTCACAAGATGGAGGAGGTCGCAGCAGGGCTAGGCGCTATAGTGCAGGGAGATGAAGGGGAGATTTATTAAACCTAACTATAGGAGGCTAAAGATGAAGGATCAGCCGCTGGAATTATATAAAGCCTTTGTTGATGATTTGGTAGAGCGGTCACCAGGTTCGTATGCCCGCTGAATTATGGAGAAGGGCTGGCCTGAAACTGAGGAATATGCACGTGTAAATAAGGTGCTGCAGGAATTAACCTTGGAACAAAAAGAAGTGTTTGCCCTGATTGCTCAATCCTCGCGCGATGGCGGGATACATGATGTCCTTGTCTATTTATCGGAACAAATCAATCTGAATAGAATGGACATCTCCTTTGGCGGAGTAGCGATGGCTAAGGAACCCTTTAATACAGAATTGTATTATGACTGGGTATGCCGCCGGGAAGGGGATGACTGGCCAGATCCCGAGTAGCCCGAATAACCGCCCCAGAAAGCATCGTGTGCAGGTACGGTAATAACCGTGCCTTTTTTTTTGCACTTCTTCCATGATCTGATCCACTTCCTCCCGGCTGTTGACATTGTGAGCCAGTGGAAACTCCGTCTGACTGGGAGGTGTCCGAGTAAACTTGATATCATGTGCAGGATCCCCGCGTTTCCAGATGACCAGTTTCAAACCTGCCTGCAGCTCAAAAAGCAACGGCATCATGCTCAAACTCTGTGCCAAATGATCCCTTCTGTCGGCATCCCAGGGCCGCCCTGATAAAATTCGCGCGCTCCAAATCATCCATTCCTAGAGTTATTACAGAAATTCCCGATTTCATCTTACTTCTTTATGCGAAGATAAACTTTGATCCCATTGTACCCCCATTTGCAAAATAGGAAAACATCTCTTTATACTTTCTCTTTTTGCTGTTTCCCTGCGGCAGTATAATTTGGCCAATACCAAGGGAGGGATACAGAGTGGCAGAAATTCCTAAACTAGAAAAGAGACTGCGGCTGCTGATTGCAGTCCTTGCATTTCCTCTAACCTGGCTGCAAATTGTATTTACGCAATTGGAGAAACACAAATACAAGCCACCGGGCAGGCTGATTGCCAGGGGGAGAAGCTGCCTTCATGCTCAGGTCACAGGACAGGGGACGCCTACGGTCATTCTGGAGGCGGGTATGGGCGGGTCCTCACTAGATTGGACTTTTGTTCAGCCGGAAGTCGGCAAAGAGGCCAAGGTGGTTTCTTATGATCGTTCAGGTATGGGCTGGAGCGGAGCAGCGCTAGAACCAGCGACCTGCAGCAGCTATGTCCGTGTGCTAAGAGAATTGCTGATGGATTTGAATTGTAAACCACCCTATGTGCTGGCCGGTCACTCGTACGGCGGAATGATAATGAGATTATTCGCGGCAGAATATCCGGGAGAAGTGCAGGGCCTGCTGCTGGTAGATACCACGACTGTGAACTTTTATCTTCTGGAGGGAATGAGCGATTCGCGTAAACAGCAGCGGGAAATTAACAGGCGGCAGGCGAGATTAGGATATCTATTATCGCCAGTTGGTGTCCCCCGTATGTTAAAAAAACAGCTTGGCAGCCGTAGGCTACCTGAGCCAGTACGGAGCGCGGCCAGTGCAATCGGTTACCGCAGTTATGCTTACAAGACGCTATATGCAGAACTATTGGCCTCTGATAAGAGCGCAAGGGAGCTGCAGGCGGCGCCCCCGCTGCGCAAGGACCTGCCGGTGATCGTGCTGAGTGCAGGACAACGGGATGAGGAATGGAGGCAGAGCCAGGAGCAGCTGGCTAATTTGACCGCGCAGACCCGGCATATCATGGCTGCGGACAGTCCGCATTCCATTCAGATACATAGACCGGAGCTGGTGATTGCCGCGATCAAGGAGCTGCTGGTTGCTGAGGATACAAGTTATAGGCTGTAATTGTATTCTGTACAGCTAAATCGGGGCTGTAGCTGCAATTATAGTTGTAGTTGTATTTGATACAGTTAAAATAAGGAAACAAGCGTATTTTGGCTGAATGCCGTCTATCTAATTGTACAGAATACAGTTATTTTCTGTTTCTCCCGGTAATTCCGGATTATAGCTGTACAAAATGCAGTTATTCCACAGTACCATGACTGCGAGAAAACATGAGGCTTACATACAAAAAAAAGGCGGCTCCAGGCAGAACGATTCGTTCTGCCGGAGCCGCCTTTTGCACATTTGTGCTGGCTGATGCTTAGGAATAAATGTGAGATTAGAGCTGCAAATTACGGTCGACCAGCGCGATCCGCTGCTGAACGCAGGCATAGGAGCGGAGCGGGTCTTCTGGTGTGTTCAGCACATAATCGAGCATCTGGTCAACGGTGGTAGTAGCTACATGAACACGGGTATCAGAGGATGCATAGTAGATATAGATGTCTCCGTTGTCGCGGGCGATAACACCGTTACAGAATACGACGTTCGATACATCGCCGACGCGTTCCTCGCCATCCGGTGCGATGAAATGTCCGCCGGGAGCGTGGGTAACCTTGTTCGGCTCATTCAGGTCCGACAGGAAGGCGTAGAGCACGTAACGCAGGCCTGCAGCGGTATTGCGCACGCCGTGGGCGATATGCAGCCAGCCGCGCGGGGTTTTGATCGGAGCCGGTCCTTGGCCGTTCTTCACTTCTTTGATCGTATGGTAGTAGCGCTGATCCATAATGGACTCACTGGTAATCACAGCATTCTCGATGGTGCCTGACAAGCCCCAGCCGATGCCGCCGCCGGAGCCGGCATCGATGAAACCATCCTGCGGACGGGTGTAGAAGGCATATTTGCCGTCTACGAATTCAGGATGCAGCACGACATTGCGCTGCTGGGCGGAGCCGGTCTTAAGGTCAGCCAGGCGCTCCCATGTTTTCAGGTCTTTAGTGCGGGTGATGCCGCACTGTGCTACAGCGCTGGACAGATCGCCGTGCGGGGCATCCGGGTCTTTGCGTTCGGTGCAGAACAGTCCGTAGATCCAGCCGTCGGCATGTTTGACCAGACGCATATCATAGACGTTGATGTCCGGATCTTCCGTCTCAGGCAGCACAACCGGGTGATCCCAGAAGCGGAAGCCGTCCACACCGCTGTCGCTCTCGGCAACGGCGAAGAAGGATTTGCGGTCATTGCCCTCTACACGGGCCACAATATAGAATTTGCCATCCAGTTCGATTGCCCCCGGATTGAAGACTCCGTTCACGCCGATTCTTTCAGCGAAATATGGGTTGGTCTCAGGATTGAAGTCATAACGCCAGATCAGCGGTGCATGCTCTGCGGTCAGCAGCGGATACTGGTAACGGTCATAGATACCGTTGCCGAAAGGCACCTTTTCGTTTTTGCGTCCAATCAGTGCCTCATAGTGTTCGGTTAACTGTGCTTTGCGTTCCTCAAATACTGAAGTCATTTAGATAGTCTCCTTTATAGATAATTTAAGCCGTGCGATCATTTCGAAGCAGGCTCTGCTGTTATGATAAGGGCATTTCCAGGCGCTGACCTTCGGCTCATGAGCCACCGGCTGCAGATTGTGGTCTACACCCCAATACCATTCGCCCAGCTTGTGGTCGACCATGTAGCTGTCAATGAAATTCCATGACGCTTCGGCAGCTTCCTGGAAGCGGGCATCCTCTGTCAGCTGGTAGGCATTGTAGAAACCGACCATGGCTTCCGCCTGAGGCCACCAGTCTTTGTCCTTAGAGATTAAGCCATTGCTGTCAGCTTCGTTCCATATTCCGCCGTCAGCGTCGATCCCTTCGTTAAGCGTGGCTTCTGCCATTGAGACGGCTACCTTCTGGACGCGCTGCAGAAGGTCCTCATCACCCAGCACCTCCGCAGCCTCCACCAGCAGCCAGCTGCCTTCGATATCATGACCGTAAGAGATGATATCGGACTTCACATTCCACTCTTCATCCATGAACAGGAGGAAATGCTTGCCTTCATCGTCCACGATGTGTTCAAGCATGGTCTCAATCAGTTCGGCCAGCTTGACCCGCAGCTCCTCTGATTTCCATACCCGGTAAAGGCCTGTATAGCCCTCGAGAACATGCAGATGCGTGTTCATTGATTTTTTCTCGTTCATATCCTTGGCGCTGAGAGACAGGTCTTCGGTCAGCTGCCAGTCGTGTGCGAGTGCTTCAATATAACCTTTATAAAGTGGATCATAGCCGTGTTTCTCCAGGAGACGGAATAGCTCTACCGCTTGCTCCAGTGCTTCCGTATGTCCGGTGGCATGATGATACTCGGCCAGGGCATAAATCGCGAAGGCTTGGCCGTACACCTGCTTCTTCAGCTGGGAAGGGGCACCCGCTGCATCCACCATCCAATATAATCCGCCGTATTCCTTGTCTAGGAAATGCTCAAGCAGATAACCGTAGGCGCGTTCGGCGATCGCGAGATACTCGGCTTTACGGTACGTACGGTAAGCTGTCGCAAAGGTCCAGAGAATCCGCGCATTGAGTACAAGGCTCTTCCCGGCGCCTTCCACAATATTCAGCTGATTGTCAATCTCACCGACAAATCCGCCGTGCTGCTCATCAAGGGTATGCTTCATCCAGAAGCCGAGGATATTGTCCTGAAGCTCCTGCTCCAGTGCGGTCAGCCATTGTTCAGGTGAATTCTTCATAGCAGATGATTCACTCCTAACCATTGATTTTGGAAGTATAGTAGTCTTTGATAACCGGTGCTGCTGCCTTGCCGTACATGCAGTAATCATCATTGACTGGCGCTTCTTCAGGCGGATAGAGACGTGCCGGCCAATCCCACAGCATAAAGCCCTGTACCCAGTCCCGGCCTTCACAGCTGCCGAACATGGCATGGTAGAAACGGCTCTGCTCTTCTTCGCTCGGCTCACCAGCCAGCGTCCAGTCATTGGGGATGGCTGCGCTGCCCGTCCGGCTGGGACAGCCCGCTTCCATGAAGAAAAACGGTTTGTCCTGCTTCTTCACAACAGCTTCAATCCGGTCCAGCTGAGCTTCCCAGTCGTGTTCAGGATAGTAGCCGCTGGAGGAAATGACATCAAGCGCATCCCACCAGGTCACATTATCCTCCTGATACTTGTCGCAATTGTACGTAATAACGCCGCTATAGACCTTACGGACTTCAGCAATCAAAGCCCGCCACTCTGCTTCGCGTCTGTCTGCCTGAACCAGTTCACAGCCGATGCAGAACATTTCGCAGCCGCTTTCTTCAGCGATCGCAGCATAATGCAGAATAAAGGCAGTATAAGAGCGGAACCACTCCGACCATTTGGGCTCGCAGGGAACATCCTTGTCGAAAAAGTTAATATGAGCCCGCCAAGTGCCGTCTGCGCAATTGACGATCGGTTTCAGGCAGACCTTCAGCTGCAGGGACTTAGCCTTGCGGATGGCCCACAGCACCTCATCATCAGTCACTGTCGGCAGCTCCCAGTAAGGAATTTCTGTAGATTGCGGGGTGGCTTGGATAGCACTGAAGGCGATGGCTGTCCAATTCGCGCCGGTAACCGATTTCATAAGCTCCTTTGAAGTTTCGGCTGAATCAAGCGCCCACGTTCCGCGCCTGCCCATAAAGCCCCAGGTAACGCCTCCGACGTATTCATTCAGCAGTGACATTTGGAAACCTCGCTTTACTAAAATATAGGCTTTGACAGCATAACAAAAGTTGTGTTTTGTTATATTGTTATTATAAAAATGTTAGTTATTGATAACAACAATACAATTTAGTTATAACCCTTTTTAGGTATGATTTCAAGGGGGAAATGTGTAAAGTAAACAGAAGACTATAAAAGAGCAACACAGCACATTTTATATTGTAGGAAGGAAGCCTATAATGAAATGGTAGCGCAATCATTCCGCTCGGATATTACAACTGGAGGCGATTTTCTAAGTGATCAGAGTCATGATAGCGGATGATGAGGAAGTTATTCGCCGTGGGCTTGAGAAGATTACTTCCAGAATGGATTTGGAAGTGGAGGTTATCGGCTCTCACGGCAACGGCCTGGAAGCATGGAACCAGCTTTCTGGTTTATCGGAAGAGGACATCGACCTGCTGATTACGGATATCAAAATGCCGAGAATGGACGGCTTTAAGCTGATAGAAGAAGCCCGCGGACATATGAAGAGCCTGCCGATTGCAGTGCTGAGCGGCTTTAGTGATTTTGACTATGCCCGGCGGGCAATGCGATTCGGCGCACTGGATTATCTGCTCAAGCCCATTGAGAAATCACAATTATATGAGCTGCTGAAGAGGGTGGAGGAGAACAAGAAACTTAAGGCTGCTGAACCGCAGCAGGAGGCGGTGCAGGCGTCCGAAGGCGGAGAGCATTATGTGGTCGAGCAGACCAAGAGCATTCTGGAGAAGGAATACAACCAAAATTTTGAACTGGAGCGGCTGGCGGAGACGGTTGGAATGAATGCCAGCTATATCAGCCGTTTATTCAAATATAAGACCGGACAGACCATTACGGAGTATCTGATTGGAATACGGATTGCCAAGGCTAAGGAGCTGTTGACCGGGCGGCCTGATCTTAAAAATTATGAGATTGCGGAAATGGTCGGCTATAGTGACCCGGTGTATTTCAATAAGCTGTTTAAAAAGATATGCGGTATGACTCCCAAAGATTATAAAAGCGGTTGCAGGGTTCCGAAAAGCTAAACCTGTTTTACACATATTAATAGGAAAGGTTTTATCCGAGGAGGGCGGACAACCCTCCTTTTTGGCGTTGTTTTTTATAAAATAATAAATTAATAAAACAAAAATAACAAATATAAGACCAGAAAAAACAATTGAAACCATCGTTTTGGGTCTGAGAACGATTTATAATAAGCTTGTAAGCGATACCAACACTCTTTTCAAGACGATTCGAGCATAAGGTAAGTGGTTATAGGATCTTGATCGTTTTAATCTGAAAAGATTGTTAGGTTTTTGTTATTAATCACCGTGAATCGAAGAGAGGGGTCAAAAAAGCAATGAAGAAGACCAAAGCAGTTACAAGTCTGGCAGCACTTACGCTAATGGCGGGTTTATTCGCAGGCTGTTCATCGAACAACAACAACGCGGATAATGCAGCAGCAACAAATGCAGGAAATACAGGAACAAGCACGGAGGCTACTGCTGCCCCAGAAGGCGATGGGGCTAAGGATATCAAAGGTGATATCACAGTAATCACGCAGCGTACGGATATCGTTGATACCGTATTCAAAGACTATGCAGCTAAGTTCAATGAGAAGTATCCGAATGTCAAAGTCAACTTCGAGGCGCTGTCCAGCTACGAGGATCAGATCAAGATCCGCATGAGCACCAATGATTACGGCGATGTTCTGCTGCTGCCTACAAGCGTTGCCATTAAAGATCTTCCGGATTTCTTTGAGCCTCTGGGCAAAATGTCCGACCTGCAGCAGCAGTATACGGGCCTTGAAGAACGCAGTGTAGACGGCATTTCCTACGGTATTCCAATTACCGTTAACTTCTCCGGTGTGATTTACAACAAGCAGGTGTTCAAGGATGCGGGAATTACAGAGGTTCCAAGAACCTTTGAACAGTTCCAGACAGCTCTGCAGAACATCAAAGACAAAACGGATGCTGTGCCGCTGTATACGAACTATGCCGCAGGCTGGACGCTGACCCAATGGGAAGCTGATCTAGCGACCGTTGCCGGTGACCGTGATTATGTTAATATCGCTCAGGTTGCTTCCGATGACAACTTCGTGCAGGGACAACCGCACTACGACCTGTACAAAGTAATGTACGACGCAGCGAAGAATGGTCTGATTGAAGAAGACCCTACAACTACCGACTGGGAAACTTCCAAGGCTGACCTGGCTAACGGCAAAATTGGTACGATGATGCTCGGCTCGTGGGCGATCGGCCAAATCAAAGGACTGGCTACCAATCCTGATGATGTCGGCTTCATGCCTTTCCCTACCAATGCCAGCAAAATCCTTGTACCGCTGTCCGATGACTACAACCTGGGTATCAGCCTCCACAGCAAAAACAAAGAAGCAGCAAGAGCATGGGTGGACTGGTTCATCAACGAATCCGGCTATCCGACCACTGAAGGCGGCGGTATGAGCCCGGTTAAAGGCGCTGAGCTTCCGGAAATCCTTAAGCAATTTGAAGGCACGGACGTAACGTTCGACACTATCGCACCAGCTAAAGCCGGCGAAGAAGGCTGGGTGGATGCAATCGATAAAGAAGCAGAAATCGGCCTCTGGCAGCCTGACTTCAAGAAAGTCATTATCGAAGCTGCAATCGGCAACCGCAAGGATTCCTATGACGATATCATGAAAGACCTGAACGACAAATGGAAAGCGGCAAGAGCTAAGGTTACTGCTGCTAAGTAATTTACAAAGCAATCATACGCATCATCGTTACATGGATTAACGCAGAGTGAAGACAGATTCAAGAGAACGGGGAGATGCCATAGCGCATTTTCCCCTTCACTTTTGCGGGACTTGGACAGGGTTTGGAGTTATTCGTATGTGTTCTTAGGAGGTGTGGAGAGATTGTCCAACTTGAGCTATAAAAATCAGCGGATTTTGATCATTTTTTTATTCTCGTTAGTTCCGGTAGTGCTGCTGTTGACGTTCTCATATTTACCCGTATTCAAAATGTTCCAGTACAGCTTCACAAGCTGGGACGGCTTCAGCAAAAACATGGAGTACGTCGGATTTGACAACTACAAGACGATCTTTACCAAACCGGAGTATTTTGCCGTATTTAAGGTCAGTTTGTATTATTTCTTTGCAACGTTTGTGCAAATGGGGCTGGCCCTGTATTTTGCGACCATCCTGAGCTTTAATGTTCGTCTGAAGAACTGGTTCAAAGGAATTCTGTTCTTCCCGACGCTGCTCAACGGGGTGGCTATCGGGTTCATCTTCCTGTTTTTCTTCAAGCCGGAGGGTACGCTCAACACAATGCTTGATCTGGTCGGACTTGGAGCCTGGCAGCAGAAATGGCTGCTGAATCCGCATCTGATCAATATTTCCCTCGCCTTTGCTTCGGTGTGGAGATATATGGGGATGAACTTCATCATTTTCCTTGGAGCGATTTCTTCGATCGGCAGTGATATTTATGAGGCTTCGGAAATTGACGGCGCCAACCGCTGGCACCAGTTCAGACATATTATCATTCCAAGCATCAAAAAAATTCTGCAGCTCAATCTGATCCTCGCGGTAAGCGGAGCGATCGGTGTGTTCGAAATTCCGTACGTCATGACCGGCGGCTCCAATGGCAGCGGTACGTTTGTCATTCAGACCGTCGATGTGGCCTTCAAATACAGCAAGCTGGGTCTTGCTTCGGCGATGGCTGTGGTGCTGCTGGGTATCGTTGTTATTGTGACTATTCTGCAGCGTGTGCTGATTAAGGAGGAGAAGTAAGATATGCATACTTTTAAATACAGCGCAGCTTCTTTCTTCAAATATCTTACCTTAGTCTTAGGCGCGCTTGCCGCACTGATTCCGATTCTGGTCGTCTTTTTCGCATCGCTCAAGACCAATGCGGAGTACGCCAGTACCGGCCCGCTTACCCTGCCGGAGAATTGGCTGAATTTCAGCAACTATACCAAGGCTTTTGTCGACGGCAATATGCTGCTCGGGTTCATGAACACCATTATCATCGTGCTTATTTCCATTGCCGGGGCTACGCTGACCGGATCAATGATGGCCTATATTCTGGCCCGTTTCAAATTCAAAGGCAGCAAGCTGCTGATGGGCGCTTTTCTGCTGGCAACCCTGATTCCGGGTGTAACCACCCAGGTCGCAACCTTCCAGATCATCAACTCGCTGGATTTGTTCAATACGCGCTGGGCGCCGATCCTGATGTATCTCGGTACGGACATTATCGCGGTTTATATTTTCATGCAGTTCCTGGATTCGATTTCCGAGTCGCTGGATGAATCGGCCATGCTGGACGGCGCATCGTACTGGACGATTTACTGGAGAATTATTTTGCCGCTGCTGAGTCCTGCGATTGTCACGGTTATTATCGTAAAGGGTGTCAACATTTACAATGACTTTTACACGCCTTTCCTGTATATGCCAAAAAGCAGCCTCCAGGTTATTTCCACTGCACTGTTCAAATTTAAAGGCCCTTACGGCTCGCAGTGGGAGGTTATCTGTGCCGCGATTATGATCGCGATTATTCCGACGCTGATTGCCTTCATCGCCTTGCAGAAGTACATCTATAACGGCTTTGCACAAGGCTCGGTAAAATAAAGCTGGTTATTTGATTAGGTAAAATTCACCGCAGCGTAGGCTGCACTATTTTGAGAGGAGCTTAACGATGAAAGAAGTACAGCTAATCGGCAATCATCTGCCGAACATTCCCTGGCAGGACAGACCCGCAGGAAATGACAATCCGGTATGGAGACATAATGACAACCCGGTCATCAAACGCAATCCGGCCAAAGGCGTGGCGCGGATCTTTAACAGTGCCGTCATTGCCTATGAAGGCAGCTTCCTCGGCGTGTTCCGTGTAGAGGATAATACTACCCGCCCTCACCTTCGGATGGGCCATAGCGCAGACGGCCTGGAGTGGAAAATCGACGACGAGCCGATTCAGTTTACCGACGAAGAAGGCAAGCCGTACGCACCGCGTTATGCCTATGACCCCCGTCTTGTGAAAGTTGAAGATACCTATTACATCATCTGGTGTACGGATTTCTACGGTGCAGCCATCGGGGTAGCCAAAACCCAGGATTTCAAAACGTTCGTTAGCCTGGAAAATCCGTTCCTGCCGTTCAACCGTAATGGCGTATTGTTCCCTAAGAAGCTTAATGGCAACTTTGTGATGCTGTCCCGTCCGAGCGACAGTGGTCATACCCCGTTCGGTGATGTATTCCTGAGTGAAAGCCCTGATTTCGTCTATTGGGGCAAACACCGCCACGTCATGTCCAAAGGCGGTCAAGGCTGGTGGCAAAGTACGAAGATCGGCGGCGGTCCGGCACCGATTGAGACTACCGAAGGCTGGCTGATGTTCTATCACGGCGTAACCACAACCTGCAACGGCCTTGTGTATAGCATGGGTGCGGTGATTCTCGATAAAGACGAGCCGTCCAGAGTTAAATACCGCTCCAGAAACTTCGTGCTTACACCGGAAGAATGGTATGAGGAAAGAGGCTTCGTTAACAATGTGCTGTTCCCTTGTGCAGCACTAACTGACGCCGAAACCGGCCGCATCGCCATCTACTACGGCGCTGCAGACACCTATGTAGGCGTGGCTTACACCACCGTACAGGAAATCGTTAATTATGTCATCGAAACCCATGAAGAGGTTGGCGACGACGCGGGTCCCGGCAAGATCTAGGACCGCATAGCTATTGCCCGCAGCCGAGTTGCTGCACAGAGCGAAAACCCATTTACAATGGGTTTTTCGTTCTGTTCATCTTCCAAGCTTCATCTCTCATTTGCCTAATCTAAAATTAACCCTAAGGAGAATTATCATGAACGAACGATCCCTGCCCCAATTACAAGCCTATAGAGGCATCAGCCCCAAGCCGGCTGATTTCGACCAGTACTGGGAACGCGCGCTGAATGAGCTGGATGCCCAGCCACTGGATTATGAACTGGTCCCGGCCGAATTTACGAGCGAGCTGGCTGAATGTTTTCATCTGTATTTTAGAGGCGTAGGCGGAGCCAGAGTGCATTGTAAATATGTAAGAGCGAAGAAGGCTGCCGTTGAGAAGGGGCCTGGAGTGGTCATGTTCCACGGTTACTCTTGCGACAGCGGTGACTGGCTGGAGAAGGTTGCTTATGCCGCTCACGGATTCAGTGTGCTGGCAATGGATTGCCGCGGCCAGGGCGGACTGTCCGAAGATAATCTGACAGTTCAGGGGACCACCATCCGCGGACATATTATCCGGGGGATTGATGACCCTGATCCGGACAACCTGTATTACCGCAATGTATTTCTTGATACCGTACAGACGGCGCGTATTCTGATGGCGATGCCGGAGGTGGATCCGGCACGTGTCGGAGCATCCGGACTGTCACAAGGAGGCGGACTTACAGTAGCCTGCGCTTCCCTGGAGCCCCGGATTGCGGTCGCTGTCCCGGTCTATCCATTTCTTTCCGATTACAAGCGGGCTTGGGAAGCGAATATTACAACCTCTGCTTATGAGGAAATTAACTATTATTTCCGCTTCTTTGACCCGCATCATCTGCGGGAGGATGAGATTTTTAACCGCCTCGGGTATATTGATATTCAGAATTTGGCAGACCGGATACAAGGCAAGGTGCTATGGGTGACCGGACTCGTGGATACGATCTGTCCGCCTTCGACACAATTCGCTGCGTACAACAAAATCACAGCACCGAAAGACCTAATGGTATATCATGAATACGGTCATGAGTATCTGCCTTATCTTGCAGACCGGATGCTTCAGATGCTCATGACCTTGTAACGGGATTAACCCTTACAGGATTAATGTGAATCTGGCGGTGAGTTTTTTGAGTAAATCAAGAGCAAGCGGTAAAGGGTTAACCTGGCTGCGCCCCTCCAAGTCGATAGGGATGCGGCTTTTTTTGGTGTTTTTTATTACAACGATGGGAATTGTGCTGTCACTCGGCTACACTTCTTATTCCGTAGCCAAACAGACGATAGAGAACAATGCATTGTTAGCTAATGAGCAGACAGTGAAGCAGACAGCAGAGAAGCTGGATGTAATTTTGCTGCGTTTTGAAGACAGGCTGGGAGAGCTGTTCTACAACAAGACTATTCGGCAGGCTGTGGAGTCAGGTTCTGCATCCGGTGCAGACCAAGAGGAACGCCAGGCCGAAGCCGGGCGGATCCAGGCTGAACTGGACAGCTGGCTGGAAGCAGCTGGTAATATACAAGCAGTTTATCTCGTCCCCCGGAATGAGAGTCTTGCTGCCTCTGCGGCAGGGGCTGCGGATAGTGCTTTTATGGAGGGGATCCGGGACAACACCTGGTTTAAGCAACTGCAGGAGAAGCCTCAGAGTCTATGGATTACTCAGGGGCTGAAGCAGGGAGAGGCTGATGGTGTCGTCCGTTTTGCCCAATCGGTGTCCGTTGATCCCGGCAAGGCGGACTATGTGGCGATTTGTGATATCCGGACGATAGAATTGGAAGGCCAGCTCAGCAAGGTTAGTCTCGGGATGGATTCCTACATTCAGCTGCTGACTGGCAAAGATGAATTGATTGCTACTTCCCAGCATCAGGAGGCGGATTCTTATCTGCGTCTGGGCGGAACCCTGTTCAAAGGGGTAAGCCAAGCTTCAGGCTCTTTGCCAACCAAGGATGAAGAAGGCAAATCGATTCTGGCGGTGTATGGAACACTGGCGAGTTCAGGCTGGAGACTGCTGGGTGTGGTCCCTTCCGAGAATCTGACCAAGGATGCAGGACGTATTCTGAATACGACGTACATTGCCGTTGCTGCTGCAGCGCTTATTGCCGTTCTAATCGGTCTCTGGATGGTACGGATGGTCTCAAGTCCTCTGGTCCGGCTTAAAAATCTGATGTTTCATGGTGCGGAAGGAGATCTGCGGGTACGTACCCAAGTGACTTCCCGGGACGAGATTGGCCAGTTGTCCGGTTCGTTCAATATTATGATGGAGCGCATTAATGAACTGGTTGTACATACGAATGAGACAGCCCGTGAAGTGCTTGAGACTGCGGATGCCCTGGGAAGCGCATCACGTAAGACCGCCTCAGCGGCAAAGGATATTGCCTCGGCAACAGAGGAGATTGCCGGCGGCGCAGGAAGCTTAGCCCTGGAAGCAGACCGGGGAAATGAAATGACGGAGCAAATCTCCGGACGGATGAGCAACGTCATTGCTGCTGCTCATGAGATGAGCAGTACAGCGCATAGTGTTGGACGATCCAGTGAAGAAGGCGTGGTTAAGCTGCAGGAGCTGCTGGACCGAACAGAGGGTACAGGAGAGATGACAGGCCGCCTTGTTATAAAAGTGAATGAGCTCAAGGAAACGACCTCCTCGGTGATTAAGGTTCTGGAGGTCATGCAGAACATTACACAGCAGACCAATATATTATCACTCAACGCAACCATTGAAGCTGCCCGGGCAGGTGAAGCAGGCAGCGGCTTCATGGTCGTGGCGGACGAAATCCGCCAGCTGGCTGAGCAGTCCAAACAATCCATCGCCATGGTTGCCGAAATTACCGATACCATTATGAAGGATATGAATGAGACCGTAGCGGCTCTGTCGGAAGTGGCGCCGCTCTTCCAGGAGCAGAGGGCTTCTGTGCAGGATACGAGCGAAATCTTCGTTTCTGTACAAGGACAGATGGATCGATTCATTAACAAGCTTGATTCTGTGTCCGATTCCATTGAGGGATTGAACCAGTCACAGAGGGTGCTGTCGGAGACGATTAGCAATGTCAGCTCCTTTGCCGAGGAATCCTCAGCAGCCTCCGAAGAGGTTGCTTCGCTTAGCGGTGAGCAGCAGAATGTAAGTGATCAACTGGTCGAATTGTCCTCCAAGCTGGAGAATGCCTCGCTGATCCTTAAAGAACGATTGTCTAAATTTAGAATGTAGCTCTGATTAACGAATATTAGCCGCTCTTTCCTTCGGGACAGGGCGGATTTTTTATATTCATGCATTACATCCATGTAATTATTCTGTAAGGTGGGCATAATAAATGCCATGAGTCTTGACCAGCCTATGTACCCGCAAATTCAGGAGGAATGGCATTGCATAAGCTTATTCATAAACGCATATTCTGGGGCCTGGTAATGATGTCGGCTTTCATCGGGATACTGATTATCAGGCTTGCCTGGGTTCAATTTCTGTTGAGGGACCGTGAGGTTCCGGGAGCAGAGTACACGCTGGCCCAGATGGCCGAAATACAAAGTGAGCGGGAAACCATACTCGATAGCGGCCGGGGACGCCTGTATGACCACAGCGGGAAGCCGCTTGCCGGAGAGACGATATGGACTGTAGCGTTTTTTCCGCAGAAGGAGCGGGAGGGAGGGGCGGCCAGTAAGGATTTGCGGCGCCTGGCCACGGTGCTGGATGTTACTTATGGTGAGCTGGAGAGCCGGATTACAGGGCTCAAGGAACCGCTGCTCTGGCCGGTCTCCGGAGGCAAAACTCCCAAGGCACTGTCTCCCGCGCAGGCTGAAGAAGTGGAGAAGCTTGGTATCGACGGGGTCCGGGCACTGCCGTTTACCCGCAGATACGAGAATACCGTATCGGGCCGCCAGTGGCTGGGCTATCTGTCTGAGGTTTCACCGGCGGCAGCGAAGAAATCACCCACTGGACTAAGAGTTCCTTTGGCCGGAACAGACGGACTGGAGAAGACACTTGAGCCGCTGCTGCAGGGTGTAGGCCATACGGAGGCGTATGCGCAGGTGGATGCGCACGGAAACAAGCTTCCCGGCAGCGGAATCAAAGTTAGTGCTCCGGGCAATCCATATTATCCGCTGTCTGTCTATACCACTATAGATAAAGAGCTTCAGGAAGGAATAGAGCGGCTGACGGCGGAATCGGGAGTAAAGGAAGGGGCGGTTGTGGTGCTGGACAGCCTAACCGGGGACATCGAGGCTATGGTGTCGCTGCCTTTTTATGATCCGGCGAAGATTTCACCTGAAGGCGGCGAATGGAACAACCGGGCGCTGCAGGCGGCGGTGCCCGGCTCAATCTTTAAGGTTGTCACCGCGGCTGCCGCTCTGGAGGCGGGTGTGACTTCGCCGGAGGAGAAGTTCTATTGCTCCGGGCAATTCGGTAAATACGGCCTGTCCTGTCCCCATGGCAAAGGACACGGCCCCCTTACGCTGGCGGAAGGGTTTGCCGTGTCCTGCAATACTGTTTTTGGGATGCTGGCTGAGCGGCTAAGCGGAGCCCAGCTCCAGGCGGCGGCGCTGGCGCTCGGCCTGGGGAGAGATATAGGCTGGCAGGCGGAGAATACGCTGGGCCAGCCGCTGCTCCGGCCGCTGGCTGGTGAGCAGCGGGGGACAATCTTCAGTACGCTGCTGCCCGATGATGCGGGGCCCAGAGTGCAGACGGCCATAGGTCAGCGCGATGTAACGGTAACGCCGCTCCAGGCGGCGAACCTGGTCGTTACGCTGCTCCATGGCGGCGAGGTTAGAGCGCCGCGAATTCTGCAGCGGGTAGCGTTCAAGAACGGCCAGACGCTGCAGAATCTGCCGGCACATCTGGCCTCGGCCACTGCTGGAGCGATCTCAGTACACACGTCCAAACTGCTGCTCTCCTGGATGCGCCTGGTAGTCACTGAAGGAACCGGGAAGCGGCTGCAGACCAGTAAATGGCCGGTGGCCGGCAAGTCAGGCACCGCTCAGACAATGGTCAAGGGGGTTCCCCGCAACAACCAGTGGTTTATCGGATACGGCCCGGTGGACCATCCCCGCTATGCGGTCTCTGTTGCGGTGGAGAATGTTGCCCCCGGCAGCGCTCATGCCGCGACTAAGCTGTTCGGTCAGATCTTTGATTTGCTATCCGAATCTTCCGGGGCCTGAGCTTCTGTGGACGATTCACCAGGTACGGCCCCTCCGGCAGTCGAAGGTTCAGAAGCTGCGAACGGTGATACAATGAATTCTTCCTGGGGCAGGTAGATCCAGCGCTGCAAATACCCCTGCTGGATCAGCTCTTTGATCAGAATGAGCAGAATAGGCGATAGAATTAGCCCGGCAACGCCGAAGGCCGACATGGAGAAAATCACAAATGCAAGCATCAGAAAGGCAGAGGATACACCGATGGAATTGCCGGTGATTTTCGGCTCCAGCAGCTGTCTGACAATAAGTACTACAGCGAGCAGTATTAACAGGCCGACGGCAAGCGAAGTGTTGCCGACGATAAACAGATAGATGATCCAGGGTATCAGGATCGTGGATACACCCAGCAGCGGCAGCACATCAAACACGGCGCAGACCAGCGCCATGGTGATTTCATTTCCGGTTCCAAGAATGAACAGGCCGACCAGGACGATGACGAAGGTGATGCTGATCAGGATCAGCTGGGCCTTCAAATAGGAGCCGATCGCCTTAAATACATTCCCCTGGACAAAAGCGTAAGCTGTCTTGAATGTCTTAGGCATTTTGTCATGGGCAATTTTACGCCAGTCCTTAATCTCCATGCTGAGGAAGAACGCCAATATAATGGCGATACCGAAATTCCCCATAAACGATGAGAAGGATCCGAGCACTCCGATCATATATTTAAAGAAAACGATCAGCCATTTGGAAAGAATATTGGTGGCGTCGGTGAAATAGCCGTTTATTTTGTCGGTCAGGTCAGCCGGCAGGGCATCAATCTGCTGCTGGAGATAGGTGGTGGCTTCTGTGAAATGCTGCTGCATGATTGCGGTATAACGCGGCAGACTATTCTGAAAGTGCAATGCCTGTGTGGCGATCAGCAGCCCGGCACCGAACAAAATACCAAGAAGGATGATCAGGAAGAGCAGAACGGAAATAGCTGAAGCGAAGGGTTTTGCCATTCCCTTCCGGTTCAGGAACCTGGCCAGCGGCTCAATCAGCAGAAAAACAAAAAATGACAGGAATACCGGTGCAGCGAATTGGTACAGCTTGCTGAAAACGAGCATCACAAGATACACCGTCAGCACGACCAGCCCGATATCGAAGAATGTTCGCCAATATTTTTTGTACAGCGGCAGCATAGATGAACACGACTCCTTTTTCAAATAGCATAATTTAGCTGTTTTTACGTTGCTGCATATCAATGC
>CAKMKL010000059.1 GCA_927443375.1 uncultured Paenibacillus sp.
CCCTCCTCCAGCCTGAAATAATCGAGATTTGCCCCGTTTCCGCCGGAAGTAAAGGTAATCGTGTTATACCCCGGCTGAAGTGTGATGCCATACTGTCTGGCTGTAATATTGCTGGTCCAGCTTCCTGTGGTCGGGAGCGAAATGGTGGAGAGCTTTTGCCCGTTGACATAAATATTCTTCTTCGAATCCTGATTGGAAGCGTATGCAACTGTTAAGGTATAACTGCCGCCGGAGGCTGAATAAAAGCCCTGGATCGAAATCGGACCGCCGTGGGTCTGCTCCACAACCTTTTTGCCGGAGGCGAGGTTGTTGGTGCCGACTCGTAACGGCAGGGCAAACGCAGCAGCCTCCGCCTCGAATTTCGCAGGGTCCCCCGCCACATGCGGTGTAATAGGCATAGCCAGAGTAGTCGCTGATACGTCAGGCGTTAAGGCAGACACGTTGCCCGAGTCATCCACTGCCTGCACCCTGTAGCTGTATGCTGTTTCCGGGGCAACGCTGTAGTCATCGAAAAACGTAAGCTGTCCCGGCACGGTCATCACCGGCTCTGTTCCTCCGTCCCGGAATACGCGGTATCCGGTCACCGCATCATTGTCGGTCGAAGCATTCCAGCTCACTCTGATCTGTTCATGGCTTACAGCCGCCGCAGCAGCGCCAGTTGGAGCAGTAGGAGCGGTGGTCTCCAGTTCATCCAGGATATACTGCACCGTTTCGCCGGCCCCCAGAGTCACGTTAAGGGTGAGATATGGAGTTGCCGTGAGCTGCACAGTAGAGTGTGCAGCAGCATAGCTGTTGCCTGCCCCGAACACTTCACCGGTGTAGGTTCCGCTGGCCGGCATCGTTACCTTCACCCGCATCGTTAACGGCTCCTTCTCGAAGTTGACGAAGTTCAGCAGGATTTTATCCGACGAGGCTCCAATGGTTGAGGTACCGAGCGCCGAGGTGTCGACTGCGCGGAAATAGGCTTTTTTGCCGGTCAAGGCATTGGGATTCACCACTTTATAGCTGAGCGGGCTTCCATGGGTCGCGTACGCTGCGGCCAATCTGCGGAAGGTCTTCAGCCTGGTCTCTCCCCCCTCATTCTGATTGGCTGGCACGGCCAACGTATCCTCAAACCGGTGGGTGCTCCAGTTGATGCCCGAATCAAACAGCCCAAATTCCGTGCCGTCATTGAAGAAGGCTGCATGCTGCATAATATGGTCTGCATAGCCGATGTCGCCGCGCATCTCCCGGTCAAAGGCAGCGGCAAACCTGTAAGCATACGTGCCGTATTTGGTGTTGTCGGAATGATTGTCATTGGCGCCGGTCTCGCTCATTGCCATTTCTTTGCCGAAGCCCTCATCCGATTGATTATAGACGCGCAGATTCTCATAGAGGCTGGCGCCAGGCAGGGGCTGCACGCCTGTTCCGCCATAGCTGTGCCCGTTGGTCACATCAGACAGCTCCTCAATTTCCCGGCGCTGCTCCGCATCCCGTTCCCAGCCGTCGGGTATCCCGTTGTAAGGCCAATACGCCCAGCCCGGTGCCACAATCTTCAGGTAAGGCTGGCTGTTACTCTGCCGCTCCTCATTCATCAGCTCGTGGGTCGCCAGCACGGCCTGCTGGGCCCAGCCGAATAGTCCCGGCTCGTTGCCCGTCTCAGCATACTGATACAGGTCGCCGAACTTGTTGACAAACGCAGCATAATAGCTCCGCATAGCTGTTGGTATCGTGCCGCCCGCCAGTTCCGTATTGCTCTTCCAGTTGCCGCCGATAATATTCACCATCGGCTCCAGATTGAGATCACGCAGCGTCGCCAGATAATTACGCCCCTGCGGGTCCCAGCCGCTGCTGGTGTCCGACCAGAAGGAGGCCCGCATCCAGTTGCCGCTGTAGGCAATCCCCATCCATTTGGTCATCGGGGCCAGATGGCGAATTGCATTCTCGTCATATTTGAAGGTAGACGCGGCTAGAGTGCTGCCCAGATGGATATACCGGCCATGAACCGGCTCAAGCGCCGGCGAATTCAGCGCATCCAGCCTGAAATAATCCCATTCGAACCATAAATATTGGTCTCCGTTATACCCGGGAGCCTGCGGGTCGGCGTAAAGACCGCGGTCTACAGCCAGCGTAAGCACATTCTTGCCGGTATGCAGCTGTTCCTTGGGAATATAGAGCTTGTAGGTCTGCTTCCAGGTGTCCATTAAAGCGGTTTCACCATTGTTCAAGCCGGTAATTTGAATCAGCCCGCTCATCAGACCGTTGGAGAAGACAGCCAGCTGAGGGATAGCCGTGCTTGCATCAATGACCTTGAAGCTGAATTGAATCCCATTTGCAGGCACCTGCGCCAGCTGGTACGTGAGCTTCATTGTGCCGTTGGCATCTTGCTTCATTCCTTTGGAGATGGTGCTCCACCTTGCGGGAGGTACGGGGAGAGTAAGCTTTTCGCTAAATGCTTTTTCATATACGGATCCATATACATTTTCATATACACTGCTGTATACATTGCTGTATACGTTGTTATAATCGGCAAATTCAGACGAGCTGTTGTCCTGGTTCCCTACCTGCCACAACAAGCTCATGGACGGCTCATAAGTCGCGCTGGTTACCGTATCTAGACTTGAGACCTGCTCCACCGGCTCTGCATTTGGCTGTACTTCCAGCACCGCCGCGGCAGCGGTTGAGGCAGCTTTTACCCCTGGTCCGCCTGGCGCAATAAACGTGGTCATAACCAATAACAGGATAAGCAGTTTTGCTGTACTTTTATGAATTCGCACATTAACACCCTCTTCTCTAAAGATTAGGGCACCCCAAGTGCTGGCTCTGCGAATATGAATACCCGGTAACCGGGCAAGCGGCAACATTCGCGACGCTTGCCGGAGACCGGGTCTGCTACTGCTTCAGTTTCTTATTTGGCGGCCAAAAATGCATCCATTTGCGTTTGAATCTCGGTGATTACCGCATCCAGTCCGGCAGCTTTCAGCTTGCTGTTCATTTCCTTCAGGATCGGTTCAGGATCTTTTTCCCCGGAGTACAGGGTGTTCTTATACTGCTTCGTAATGTTGATCAGCGCCCCGATCTGCGACTGCACCTTCGTGGAATCAAAGACGAAGCCGATGACCGGTGAGGTTTTGGAGTTGGCATTCCAGTCTTTGTACAGCTGTACCCGTCTTGGATCCTCATCCTTATTCAGGTAGTTGAGCAGCACATTCCCGATCATCCAGGACGAGACGGAATTGTAGCCGCTATCCGGAATGAACTCCACAGTGTTCGCATCCAGCTTCTTGTAGTGTTTGCCTTCAATGCCGAAGGTGAGCAGGTTATAGAGTACTGGATCGGTATGAATCAGGTTGATGAACATCATCGCCCGTTCCGGATTCTTGGAGGTTCTGGAGATGGCCAGCATCGAGCCCTGCAGACTCTTCGTGCCTACCTGCACCGGCAGCAGTGTTTTGATGATCATCGGTTTCTCAGCCAGACGCGTCCAGTCGTTGGTGGAGGTCGGGTTCATATTGCCGTAGACAAACCAGGCTTTGCCGCTTTTCACAGCATCCTTCAGCTCTGTCTTGTCCGTGGCCCCATTCTTATTGATATAGCCGGCTTCGTACCATTTGCGGATCAGCTTCAGCCGTTCCAGGATTTCCGGAGTATCGTATTCGTTGAATACCTTCATCGTCTTGTAATCCAGCAGGGTCGGAATTTCATTGCTGCCGTCGAGGTCCTCGCTTTCCGGATACGCCGTGAACCAGTTCAGGCTGTCCGTATGGTTCATGAACAAGGGGGACATGCCCGGCTCTTTTTCCTTAATGACCTTGAGCATCGGCTCAATATCTTCCAGCTTCGTAATGCTGTTCACATCAAAGCCGTACTTGTCGACGATCGCTTTATCAAAGGCAAAACCGACGGATTGGCCCAGTTCTTTTTCCGTTGGAACCGCATACAAATGTCCGTTTACAGTGGCAGCCTGCAGATACGCCGGATTAATCTGTGCTTTGGTTTCTTTGGCGTACTTATCCAGCAAATCCTCCAGCGGGGCATACGCACCCTTCGCGGCATTGGTCATGAAATTCCACGTATAGACCATGTCGAAGACTTCACCGGACTGGATCATCAGATTAACTTTGTCGGCCGGTTTATCCCAGCTCAGCTGGTTGATCTTGATGGTGGCGTTGATCTTATCCTTCAAATAAGCATTGATCTCCTGCTCTACGGACGCCACATCCTTATCCGGCCCGCCGGGCAGATAGAGGGATAGTTCCACCTGTTCCAGCTCATTCGTTTTTTCGGTGGGGGCAGCAGTTTCGCTCGGGCTGGCGGCTGGAGCGGTGGTGCTTTTTGCCGTAGCCTCAGGGGCGGCGTTGTTGGTGTTATTCGTATTCCCCCCACACCCGCTTAGCGTAAGTCCGATCATCAAAACAAGTGATAGCATTAGACCCGGGCCTTTTTTAATTGCCATTACTCTTTTCCTCCCTCTTACTTGAAAAATATATGCTAATCGGCGTCAGCCGAGGTTAGCCTTTAATGGAGCCGAGCGTTAAGCCTTTGATAAAATAGCGCTGGAAAAACGGATACGCCAGCACAATCGGACCGATGCCGATCAGGGCCATCGCCATGCGGATCGTCTCCCCCGGAAGTTTGGCCAGCTCGGTGGCCGAGCCCTGGATCAAAGCACCGTTGCGGCTCAAATAGTCCGCCTGGGAGATCATTTTGTACATCAGGTATTGTAGAGAATAGAGGTCGGTATCGGTAATGAAGATCATGCTGTTGAACCAGTCGTTCCAGTAATGCAGAGTGTTGAACAGCCCTATCGTAGCAAAGACCGGCAGGGACAGCGGGAAAACGATCCGGAAAAAGGTTCTCAGCTCGCCGGCCCCGTCAATTTTGGAGGCTTCGATCAGTGCCGGCGGCACGGACATCTGGAAATAGGTTTTCATAATCAGCACATTGAACGGGGAGAGCAGCATCGGAACGATCAGTGCCCAGACCGAGTTTTTGAGATCGAGCACCTGCGTGTACACCATGTACCAGGGCACCAGCCCCCCGCCGAACAGCATCGTAAAAAAGATCAGAAAGGCAAAAATGCCGCGGTATTTGAAGTCCGCCCGGGAGATCGGATAGGCATACAGCGAAGAGATAAATACACTCAGCAGTGTGCCGATCACGGTGACAAAAATGGATACCCCATAGGCTTTTACAATAACGGTGTAATCCTTAAAGATATAGCTATACGCCTCCAGACTGAACTTCTCCGGAAAAAATTGATAACCGTTCAGCACAATCGTATCGTAATCGGTAATGGAGATCATGAAGACCAGTACAATCGGCAGCAGGCAGGTGATCGTCAGGATGATAAATATAAGATGGAGCAGCAGATTAGTGAATTTAGAGATTTCATTATTGGTCACAGCATATCTCTCCTCCTGATTCTTCTTTTTTAGAAAACAGCCTGGTCCTTGTCGACCTTGCGCACGATCCAGTTCGAGCCGAGCACCAGGAAAAATCCGACCAATGACTGATATAAGCCTGCCGCTGCGGACATGCCGAGGTTGCCCATGTTGATCAGCGCGTTATAGACGTAGGTATCAATGACGAGCGTTGTCGGATACAAGGCCCCGGAATTCAGCGTTGTCTGGTAGAACAGCCCGAAGTCGGAGCGGAAAATGCCGCCGATCGCCAGAATAGTTGTGATGATAATGACCGGCCGGATCAGCGGGATCGTGATATGCAGGATCTGCTTCCACTTGCTGGCACCGTCGATCAGCGCGGCCTCATAATACTCGGAATCAATGCCGATGATCGCCGCGAGATAAATTACACAGCCATAGCCGACCCCTTTCCAGAGGTTGATCAACGGCAGAATGAACGGCCAGTACTTCGGCTCGGAATACCAGTTCAGCTCATTAAGCCCGAACAGGGACAGTACACCTTTATTGATGAAACCGTATTCAACATTGAGAAAGGCGAACACAAGATAGCTCACAACGACCATGGACAAAAAGTAGGGGAAGAACATGATGCTCTGATAAAATTTGGCAGCCAGCTTATTTCTAAGCTCATTCAGGGCAATCGCGATGGATACCGCAAAGACCAGATTGAGAATAATAAACACAAAATTGTACAGCACCGTGTTGCGGGTAATAATCCACGCATCCGAGGTGGCGAACAGGAACCTGAAGTTATCCAGTCCGACCCACGGGCTGCCCAGTATCCCGTCCACGTAGTTGATATTCTTGAAGGCAATGATAATCCCGAACATCGGCAGGTAATTGTTAATGAGCAAAAAGACAACCCCTGGCAGCAGCATGAACAGCAGCACCTTATGCTTCAGCAGATGCTTGAATACGGAGCCTTTCTTGGCGGGGAGCCGCACCGGCTGGCTCTGCACCGTATTGACGGTACTCCTTTTCCCTTGAGTAATCATCACTTACGCCTCCTGATTCCATCATCATCATCAATCTCTCTTATCCATGTCTTAAGTGTAGCCTGAGCAGCGGATTTGCTAAATAAGACCATCTATAATAAAAGTTCGATTATCTATAGAGTTTTACATCGGAGCCCCTTCATGACTGATCCTCATAAAAAAAGAGCTGTCCACCGCTATAGATCGTGGACAGCTCTTTGCACATCGGATGCCGGACTATATTCCCTTACTTCTTCTCTAAGCTTAGTATCTGCTCCAGACTCTGCGCCTTCAGCGGATCCTTCGGATCAAACCCCGGATAAATATATTCCTCATGCTTAAAAGAGTACCCTGTAGCCGCGATGTCCAGCATCTGATTCAGCCGGGCAGTTTCTCCGCTCAGCGCTTCGCTTAAGCTCTTCTCGCCGGATATAATCTGCAAATACAGCTGCAGCCGGGGGCGGTCGCCTGCATCCCGCGGCTCTATCGACACAGTGCTCGGATCATATTGGTCCATGATTTGCGGCGGGAGCGGATAGATCGAATCGGCCGCCGTCGGATAGAACTCCGTGAAGTGGGCCAGACCGGGAGCCATGTTTGGCAGATTAAGAATGCCGTCAACAACCGGCAGAGCGAGTGCCTGGTGGAACAGGATCGTCAGGAATTCTTCTGACTGCAGGAAGGTCCAGACCTTAATCGCCGCCTCACGGTCTGCGGCCGCGCTATTCACAACGAGCGGAGAATGCGGAATCATCATTAATGCCCCGGCCCCGCGTTTGGAGGCCTCTGTCACCGGGGGCAGTGCTACCCCCCAGTCATCCTTTGGCATATATTCCTGCAATTTCACATAGTCTTTGCTGGTTACATACATCATGCCGATATTGCCGTCGGCGAACTGGCGCAGGGCACTGTTGCGCTTGAGCAGAGTCTCTCCCGGATACAGGCTGCCCTGCGCCTTCATATCCAGCAGCATCTGCAGCCAAGGCTTATAACCGTTCAGGTCGTAATAACCGCTCCGGTAATTATACAGATACACTCCGCTGTACGTATTCGACAGCTCCAGCCCGGTCTGCAGGCTGTACTGGCTATCGCCGGCTGCAAGCGCGAATCCGTACTTGTTCACCCCGACTCCGGCCTGGCTGATCTTACCGGCAGCCGACTTCATATCGGCAAAGGTCGCCGGCGGCAGCTCCGGATCAAGACCGGCAATCCGGAACAGCTGCTTGTTGTAGATCAGCCGGACGGTTTCAATGCTGGAGGGCATGAAATAAATCCCGCCCTTGAACAAGGAGCTTTCCGCATAGGCTCTGGCCCAGTCCGGAAACCTGTTCATGTCCCCGGGAGTCAGCGCGGAGGACAGATTAGCCAGGTACCCTTTGTTCACATAAGTAGCCAGCCAGGCATTGTCAACACTGAACACATCCGGCCCCTGTCCCGAGGTCATCAGCATATTCAGCGTATCGTCGTACACATCGGTAGAAATATTCATGATGCTGATCTCAATGCCATCCGGGTTTGTTTTGTTATATTGGTTAATCGCGTTCTTCACTTCCAGATTCTCCGTCCAGTCATAGAGGGCGATCCGGATCTGGGTGCGCGGCTGCACTGCCGGAACAGGCTCGGGAGCGAAATCAACCAGCAGCGGCCGGTTATAGGCGATAGCATAAATCACCAGCCCGCAGAGCAACACAGCCATACTAAAGACGAGAATTCGTTTCATTATTACCTCCTGCGTTGACAGCGCGTCTTGGCACACCTTACAATGGATACCAGCTATTGGTTAATATCCGCCAATATTTAATATATTCCAATACTATCCGATAAATGGCAAGTGATGATTATTCTCCGGGACGGGGGAGGATTCTACTGAAGAAATTATTTGACACTCTGTCTAAAACCCTCTTTCTGTACAATTTCAGTATACGCAGCCGGCTGATCCTCTATTTCCTGTTCCTGGTCCTGCTCCCTACGACGATTATATCCATCACCGTATACAACAAATCCGCCGATATTATCACCCGCAATGTGAATACATCGATCGAGAACAATCTTAATCTGGTACAGGATAATCTGGACCAGAGATTCACCAGTGCCAACAATTCGATGATCGCCCTCTACCTCAATACCGAATTCGCCGACCTGATCTCCTCCAACCGCCCTACCGACAGCACGGGTATCATTAATGAATTGGCCGCCCTTAACAAAATCCTGGAGAATTTCCCGGCGAACGGAACCTCGGGAACCAGCTTTGTGCCAATGCTTTACATGCTGAACCGTCCGGAATATACCCAGTATAATTTCTCCAGACGCGTGTTTAATATCGATCAGATCTCGCTGAAGCCCTGGTATCTGGCCATTCCGGCCAAGTCCGATTTCACCGTGGTCGGGCTAAGCTCACTGGATTCTAGATTTACCATTAAGTTCGCCAAGCGCCTGTTCGGCATCCGGCATGCCCAGCTGCCTTTTGCCGGCCTGCTTACGATTGATATTCCGGTGAGCGAATTCAGCACGCTGCTGGACCATTACAAGCCCACCCCCGGAAGCCGGATCTATATCGTTGACCAGACAGGGACCATTGCCATTAGCCCCGAGGATGGCCTGATCGGGCAGAATATCAGTACCCGGGATTATTTCAGCAAAATAAGCCCGGCGGATGCAGACTCCGGCACCTTTCATTCCTTCCGCCACGTCATCGGCGGCGAGAAGATGCTTGTCTCCTACCAGAATATTCAGGCTACCGGCTGGACGATTCTCTCTTTCTCTCCGGTCAGTGAGCTTAACGGGGAACTGGCCTCCTTCCAGCGGGTCATGTATGTCGTGATCGGCATCTGTATGCTGGTGTCCCTGACGATGGCCCTGCTGCTGTCGGAGAATATCTCTGCGCCGATCCGCAAGTTCATCCAGTCGATGTCCCATGCCGAAAGCGGGAACTTCAACATCATTATCCGTTACCGGCGCAAGGACGAATTCTCCTATTTATTCAACCGCTACAACAAGCTGCTGCAGCAGATCAAGGCGCTGATCGACAAGCTGTATGTCACCGAGCTGCGCAAAAAAGAAGCCGAGCTAAAAACGCTCCAGGCCCAGATTAATCCGCATTTTCTCTATAATACGCTGGATTCGATTAACTGGCTGGCGATTAACCATAACGTTCCCGAGATCAGCAGTATGGTGACCTCGCTGTCTGATTTTTTCAGATACAGCCTGAGTAAAGGACGGAATATCATCCCGCTGCGCGATGAGCTGAAGCAGGTGGAGAGCTATCTCGGCATCCAGCAGTTCCGCTTCCAGGATAAGCTCGAGTACGAATTGGAAGACGTGGACCCCCGGTTGCTTACGGAATGCCTTGTGGTCAAGCTGAGCATCCAGCCGCTGGTGGAGAATGCGATCATACACGGGATTCAGCAGCGCCGCGGCAAAGGTAAAATCCGCATCCGGGTGACATCCGCCCAGGAGGTCCTGTTCGTTTCCGTTTTTGACGACGGTGTTGGTGCTGATCCTGAGCGGCTGAACCTGCTGCTGACTGATCAGCAGCCCGGCAACCAGTCGTACGGCATCCGTAATGTGCATACAAGAATCCAGCAGTTTTTCGGGGAGGCTTACGGGATCCGTTATTATGCCAATCATGAGGATCAATCCGGCCTCCTGGCCATGATCCGGTTTCCGGTCGTTACTACATGGAATGAGGTGATCGAAGATGTTGACCATGATCGTAGCGGATGATGAGCCGTTTATCCGGCGCAGCCTGATCCAGGTGTTCAAGTGGCAGGAAGAGTTCTGCATTGAGATTATCGGTGAGGCCTCAGACGGCCAGGAAGCCTATGATTTATGTATGGAGCTTAAGCCGGATATTCTGTTCACCGACATTATGATGCCTTTTTTGAACGGCCTCCAGGTCGCCGAGAAGCTGAAGGATGCGGATTGTCCTACCAAAATTATTATCATCAGCGGCGCCCAGGATTTCGCGTATGCCCAGAATGCCATGAAGGTGAACGCCGAAGGCTATATCCTGAAGCCGGTGAAGCTGGATGAGATCAGGGAGCTTTTCCGGAAAGTCACTGACCGCATCCACCATGAACGCGACAACCGGCTGAATCTCCAACATCTGGGTAAGCAGCTTCAGGACAACATGCCGCTAATCCGCGAGAAATTTCTGCAGAATCTCATATTCGGCTTATACCGGAACGAACAGGAAATATGGGATAAAATCACTTATTTCAACCTGCCCTTCAGGCAAGGTGACCGGTTAACGGTTGGCGTACTGGAGCTTGATGACTACCTTAGCGCCGTCGCCAGGTTCTCGGAGGAATATAAGCAACTGCTCTACTTTTCCATCCGGAATATTATGGACGAAATCTTTAGCGCCCACCCGTGCGCGGTCAGCTTTGTGGCCGGCGAGAATGAATTTATTATGATATTCTGCTCACCGGAGGAACCTGCCGGGGAACCTCTTACCGGCCTCTGCAATAAGATTATTAGCAGCATCCGGGAATATCTGCGGCTGGACACCTCCATTGGTATCGGCCGGGCCAGCACCCTGGCTGGACAGCTCGAGGATTCCTACAAGGAGGCCACTGCTGCGCTGGCCCACAAATTTTATACCGGACACGCTTCCGTCCTGTACTTCAAAGACATTCAGCCGGATACCGAGACGCTGCAGAGTACCTTCTTCTATACATTCCATGCCCGGCTGATGAATGAGCTGAAGGCTGGCCATACGGACAATGTGATGGAGCTGCTGGATACACTGTTCACCAAACTTGCAGGCCCGCGGCTGCAAATCGATTATGTACAGAGCATCTGTGCCGAGATGATTTTCACCTCAGCCCGGACGCTCTATGAGATTGACGAGAATATTGAAGAGGTCCTGAGTGACCGGATGACGATTATGGATACGCTATATACCCAGAAGAGCATTGCCGGGCTGAAGGCGTATATGCTGGAGCTTTTTCATGACCTCAGCACTTATGTCGCAGGCAAAAACACTTCCAAAAACAGCCGGGCCATCAGCCGGATCAAAATGATCGTGCAGGAAGGCTACGCCCGGGAGCTCTCCATTACCAAAATTGCCGAAGAGGTCTTCCTGACCCCCAACTATATCAGCCTGATTTTCAAGAAAGAGACCGGCGAGACGATTACCGACTATATCACTAAAATTCGCATAGGCAAGGCCAAGGAGCTGCTGCTGACAACCGATCTTAAAGTGATGGAGATCTCCGAGCGGGTCGGTTATGAGAACCCCCATTATTTCAGTACGGTTTTCAAAAAAACAGTCGGGGTGCATCCGCTCAAATACCGCTCAGGTAAGGATAACCCCTCCTAGTACAGCTATTTATAGATATAGGTCCGCACTCCGATCCTGGAGAAGATGGCGTTTTGCCCGCCTTTACCTTCCATAGGGAGATTACCTCTCATGGCGAGTGTACTGATATAATCAAAATTCGGGTGGAGCGCCTCGTCGGTCAAATAAGCAGATGTCCGGCTGCCCGGCACTCTTTTCCGGTTAAGCGAGGTGATCATTTCCTCTGCGCTCTTGATGCCCAGTCCATGTCCATAGTAGCGGTCCGGACCCATCATAATTGCGTTCTCCCCCTGCCACTCGGGCAAATCCGGGTCATGGTCGGGATTCCTGAAATAGACCACATCGCCCGGCTGCATCTCAAACTGCTGGAACGTGGTGATCATCTGCAGATTGCTGTCATAATTCCAGTCCCACAGGAACAGGTCGGTGAAATGGCGGTCAAACGCTTCCGCTCCAATCGCACCAATCGTTGCTTTATATAGAATCATCACCATCGCCATTGCACATTCGAAGGCATACAGCGGCCCGTTCTCAAAAATATCGTTGATCGCTGCCGATGGGCGTACCCCTGCCTTCAATTCAAATCCGCCGTTAACTGTACGGTTCCAGTATTTCGGATTGCAGCGGGAGTTCTTAAAATCGGCGAAGTCCGTTCCGCCCACACTCATTGATTTCGCCTCCGCAATGATTCCCGCCCGCATGTTCCGCTCAAAGTCTGAACCGCCGGGTGAGCCGTAGTTAATCCCCATTCTGTCAGCCCCTTTCCTGATTCATTCACAAAATATAGGTTATTGTACGTGTCAGCACTTCTGTTGGTGCGGAGCATCAAAAAAAGAGTCCAAATCCCCTTGCCAGGGACTGGACTCTTCCTTTATGAAGCCCTACGACGTTGACGCCGCATTGCCTGTATCCTCCTGAGATTGAAACCAGCTGTTCACCTGCGCCGTTTCCTCGGTGAGAATATCCAGATAGACCGAGGTACGGTAGTCGGTTTCTTTCAGGCTTCTGCCGGTAATTTCAGCAATCCGGTTCAGCCGGTACATCAGGGTGTTGGTATGAATATGCAAAAAAGCAGCCGACTCCTTGAGATTGCCGTCCAGCGTTAAATACACGGCGATCGTCTTGAGAAAATCACTTTTATGCTCCCGGTCATGCATTTTGAGCGGATGGAGCAGCGCACTGCGCCGGGTCCGGCTGCGCTTCTGTTCCATGATAGCCGGAATGTGCGCCCAAAAGCCGATCTGCTCGTAGAGCAGCAGCCCCCGGGCATGGTAGGGAAGCAGCTTCTTGATCTCCAGCACCGACAGTGCCTCGCGGTAGGCCAGAGCGGCAGAGGTATATTCCCTGTACCCCGGACTGCAGCCGGCGGCCAGCCGGCAGCCTTCACTGCGGCTCATATCCGCAAGCAGCTTGTTCACGAAGGAGGACAGAATTTCTGTTCCCTCCACCGGAAAAACAAAAGAAAACAGCAGAATCAGCCGGTTATGCTCAGCCGTCAGGAACAGGAGACGCTGCCCGGCATAGGCATCCATAGTCTGGCGGAAGCGCAGCAAAAAGTGCTCGTCGATGATCTTATCGCTTTCCAGCACCCCGATGAAGTAGCTCTCCGGCAGCAGAATTGACCAGGCCTCCGCTTCCTGGCGGATGCGCGGCTCCGTATCATAATGCGAGGTCAGCAGCTTCCAGAAGAAGTCCTCAAAAGCCTTATCCTGCTTGGTCTTCCAGCCGCGCTGCTTCAGCAGATAACGCCCGGCGATGCCGGCCGCCTTCTCGACAATCTCCTCAGCATAGCCCTCGGCGAGATTTCCCCGGTCCACTACCCAGATATAGCCCAGAATCTCCTGCTGATGCTTGATGCACATGGCCAGCCGCGGCCCGAGCCCGACCTCCATCACCGCCGGAATGCGGATCGGATGCGCCGCGTTCTCCAGCTGGTGCATGACGCCTTTTTTGCGGAGTCCGATGATGACCGTGTTCGGCACCCGTTTGCCGATAATTGTGGAGATGCGCGCAGGGTCGCTCTCGAACTGATGGGAGCTGTAGCCGATGACATGGTGGTTGCTGTCCTCAATCGTCACCTGCGACTGCAGCGATTCACTAATGGTATCCGCCAAGGATTCCATGCTGTCAAAAAAACGGTCAAATGTTGGCCCTGAATCTGTCAATGTTCCCACCCCAGCCCGAAGAATAACCGAATCTTGCATGTATAGGTGTTTACATTATATTACTCAGATTTCCGGCTGACTAGGATAATATGCGAGAAAACCTGACATGAGTTGGTTTGTTGGCTTTGCCGCATGCCCTAAGTTTCCGTATGTTAGCAGATCGATGGCGGAATTAGTGGGATTTTTACCTCTATTTCCGCGCATTTGCCCGCTTTCGGCGGAATTAGTGGGATTTTTACCTCTATTTCCACTCCTTTGCCCGGTTTCGGCGTAATTAAGGGGATTTTTACCTCTCTCACTCCAATAAATAAAGCCCGGTGATTGCTCACCGGACTGAAGTGGAAATACCCCTCTATTCTCTTTAAGCTCCTAAATGCCAGTATGTCCTCAGGTCTGGTTCAGCGAAATGCCGACACCGCTCCCCATCTCCCGCTCATTCCCCATTCATCTATCTCATTCTTCTATCTCTGCGAGGCTTAGCACTTACTAGATCAGAGTGAACTCTTGCTCTACTGCTTTCTCTACCGTGAAGTACTCTTCCCCAAGAGCTTCTGCCACGGCCTGGCAGGTGATTTTGCCATTGGCTACGTTGACGCCGCTCTTGAGGCCGGCATTGTCTTCGATCGCCTGGAATACACCTTTATTGGCTATTTGCAGTGCATAAGGAACCGTTACGTTGGTTAGAGCAATGGTCGAGGTTTTGGCTACAGCTCCCGGCATATTCGCTACCGAATAGTGCAGTACGCCGTGTTTCTCGAACACCGGATTGTCATGGGTCGTTACCCGGTCAATCGTTTCTACGATCCCGCCCTGGTCGATGGCTACATCGACGATCACGGAGCCCGGCTTCATGGCTTTGACCATTTCTTCAGTGACCAGCTTCGGTGCTTTTGCACCCGGGATCAATACGGCGCCGACCAGCAGATCCGCTTCAGCGACCGCTTTGGCAATGTTGTAAGGGTTCGAGATCAGCGTACTGATCTGCGAGCCAAAAATATCATCCAGCTGGCGGAGCCGGTCTGCACTCAGGTCAACAATCGTCACCTCGGCCCCGAGGCCAATGGCCATTTTAGCTGCGTTCGTACCGACTACACCGCCGCCGATAATGCTGACCTTGCCTCTGCTGACGCCGGGAACACCGGATAACAGAATGCCTTGTCCGCCGTAGTTCTTCTGGAGGAACTGTGCGCCGAGCTGCACGGACATCCGTCCCGCCACTTCGCTCATGGGTGTAAGCAGCGGCAGTGTGCGTCCATCCACAACCGTTTCGTAACCGATAGCGAAGACACCTTTGTCTTTCAATGCGGATGCGAGGGCCGGTTCTGGAGCAAGGTGCAGATACGTGAATAAGATCAGACCCGGACGGAAGTAGCCGTATTCGCTTTCCAGCGGCTCTTTTACTTTCATGACCATTTCAGCGGCAGCCCATACAGCAGCTGCGTCTGCAATCAGCTCAGCTCCGGCTGCGGCATACTCTTCATTCAGGAATCCGCTGCCTACTCCGGCTCCGGCTTCCACGAGTACTTTATGTCCTTCAGCCACCAGACTGACCACTCCGGCAGGGGTCATCGCTACACGGTTTTCGTTATTCTTAATTTCTTTAGGTACACCAATAATCATTGTTCATCTCTCCCGTCTTATGTGGATCTCTTATGTAAAGAATGATAACATACGAGTTTCATTTGCATTTTGGGTAAAAAGAAAAACTATATCTGCCATGATTGTGTTTTAACACAATGGAGTTGGTAAAAAACAACCGTCATCTTCCGAAATACGTTGAACCTCCAAGGGTTGACAGCGGTTGGCCTCAGCCCGGCACACAACAAAAAGACACCATCACTGGTGTCCTTTGTTATATATTTCTCATTTTCCGTCTGTGAAAGTCCGGTTCACCCGCGTAATATTAACTGACATGCATTAGCTGGATAGTACTGATAATACCGTCTCCAGCACAACATTCACGCCCATTTCACATTCTTCATAGGAGGTAAGCTCTTCCTCACAGTGACTTTTGCCGTTAACGCTAGGCACGAAGATCATCGCCGACGGCAGGAATCCGGCTACGAACTGGGCATCGTGGCCTGCTCCGCTGGCCATCTTTTTATGGGAATACCCCAGCTTAACCGCCGCCTGCTCCACAAGATCACAGATCTGCGGATCAAACCATACGGTGTCGCGGCCCCATAGCTTCGTCTTCTGAACAGAACACCCCAGCAGTTCTTCCGGCAGGCCGGTAATAATGTCCTCTACCTGACGGACGATATCCATATCCTTATGCCTTGCCTCCACGGTAAAAATCACCTTATTCGGAATCACCGTATGAATATTAGGCAGCACGTTCATCCGGCCCATGGTGTACACCAACTCGGAATCAAGGACGCCCAGCTTGGTTCGCAGCTCTGTAATCAGATCGGTGGCGGCAAACAAGGCGTCCTTGCGCATATCCATCGGTGTCGTTCCGGCGTGATCCGATTCACCGGTCACTTCAATCTCATAACAAGCCATCCCGACCACACAGTCGACTAGGCCAATGGTGAGCTTCTCCCGTTCCAGCACCGGTCCCTGCTCGATGTGCAGCTCCAGATAAGCCGTCGCTTCAGTTATCCTGTTCGCCTCATCCCCGGCGTAGCCGCTCGCCAGCAGTGCTTCCTCGAAGGTCGTCCCTTCCGGGTCCTTCTTCCCCAGCATCACTGCCTTATCAAACTTGCCCGCGAGTACGCCGGAAGCCATCATCGAGGGCTCGAAGCGCGCACCCTCCTCATTGGTGAAATTCATTACCGTCACCGGAAGACGCGGCGTAATGCCATGGTCAACCAGGGTTCTTACCACCTCAAGTCCGGCGATGACACCGAGCACCCCGTCGAATCTGCCGCCTTTCTTCACCGTATCCAGATGCGAGCCGATCACTACGGGCGGACCCTCTTCCCTGCCGGCAAGCGTAGCATACATCGTGCCCATATCATCAATCTTCACTGTCATCCCCAGTTCTTCACAACAGGAGGTAAAATAATTTCGTACCAGCACATCCTGCTCCGACAGCGACAGCCGGGTTACACCATTATTGTCCGTACGTCCAAAATCAGCAAAAGCCTCAATGGTATTCTTCAATCGCCCGCCGTTCACCAATACCTGCTGCAGCTTCATGTTATATATCCCTCCGTTTCGGATCATCATGTTATTATTGCTTTCTATATATGTTATACCAATCCTTTTTATTTTCATTGTACAG
>CAKMKL010000060.1 GCA_927443375.1 uncultured Paenibacillus sp.
AGCAGGCGCTGATAGTGGGTAATAACGAGGAAGCCGCGTTCCGGGCTTCTCATGGAGTTCACGCCTTCGGCAACAATCTTGAGCGCATCGATATCAAGACCGGAGTCAATTTCGTCAAGAATGACGATTTTGGGGTCCAGCATCATCATTTGGAGAATTTCATTACGTTTCTTCTCACCGCCGGAGAAACCTTCATTCAGATAGCGGTGCAGGAATTCGGGATTCATTTCCAGTTCTTTCATTTTTGCTTCCATCTGACGGATGAAGCGGATCAGGGAAATTTCACTGCCCTCTTCGCGGCGGGAATTAATTGCACTGCGCAGGAAATCAGAGTTAGTAACTCCGGAGATTTCGCTTGGATACTGCATTGCCAGGAACAGACCGGCACGCGCACGTTCATCCACTGCCATCTCCAGCAGGTCTTCTCCTTCAAGGACGGCTGTACCAGCTGTGACCTCATACTTCGGATGACCCATCAATGCCGAAGCCAGTGTACTTTTACCGGTACCGTTCGGTCCCATGATGGCATGGATTTCTCCACCCTTCATCTGAAGATTGATCCCTTTCAGAATCTCTTTTCCTTCAATCGTCGCTTTCAGTCCCTCAATGACAAAATCTGCTGCCATAATTAATATTCCCTCCACTCATCAATTTGCGAAATCAGAAAGTTGTATTGTCACAGGATTTCCCTGATTGCCAGCACAATTAGATTTTATATCACATTGTAATAATTATAAACAGATTCCGAGTGATTATCAATGATTCTCACTAATTTTATTACAAAGCATTTGTTTTTACAATTGTTGCTTTTCAATTTTCAAACCCTGCATCCATCTTTTAACATTAATTAATAGGAAGTTATCCCTGTAAAGCGGATACGATTGCTGCTCTCCTGCTGTCAAACGCATCATCGCTGAGGACTGGCCTCCACTGCCGTAAACCTGGAGCATTCGTAAGCTCAATCCAGGAGCGGCAGCCTGAATATTCCGGGAGCACCTGAATCGTTACCGGTGTATCCGGAACGTACACGCGAAGCAGCAGGACATGCAGCGGCTCCTTGGCTTTCCAGCGCAGCCTTTCAGCGGCCAGGCCTTCACTCCAGATATGGAAAGGATACAGCCGCTTCAGCTGTTCCAGATCATGGACTTCCAAATCTGCTGCAGCTTCAGCATATGCGCGTAATGGAACGGTTTCGGTGCTTGCCGCTTCATCGGCCAACGTCTGGCCAACCAGATGGCGAAACTGCTCCTTGAGCAGTTCCGTACGCTGATGCTCATAGGTGGGATAAAGATAGAACGAAGGGCTTTTTAGCTCAAAACGCCTCGTTTCTTCTTCAATGCCCCCCTTGCGCAGCAGCATGATTTGCTGTCCTTCGGTTAAAGCTTGTACGGCAGAAGCCCACTCCTTCAGAGCTACCGGGTTAATATTCAACGGCGACCTCTCCTTTCAATTCTCGGGATGACACACAGAAGTTTATTAAGAATTATATAACTTGCAGGAGCTGTCTACAAATTGCATGAATCACTTATGTACACGAAACTTTTATTCAATTATGCCCCGCAGCTGCAAAAAAATAAAGCCTCCACACGGGAGGCTCTATTCCATTTGTCCCTAAAATTACTTATGCTTCTCAGCCCAAGAAAGAACGCAGCATCCATTGATTTTTTTCGAGATCGGTACGGATCTTGATGAATAAATCGGCGGTCGGCTGATCGCTGATCTGTTCGGCAAGCTCAATACCCTCCGTTAATTCTTCAGCTACCGTTGCAAAATCCTCAATAAGGGTCTGCACCATGCCCCGGGTATCTTCCTTGCCGGTTGCTTCCTGAATTGTAGCGATTTCCAGATATTCTTTCATGGTCGCTGCCGGGCTGCCCTTGATGCTGAGCAGGCGTTCAGCCACCTCGTCCATTTTGAGGGTAACATCATCATACAGCTCTTCAAACTTCACGTGCAGGGAGAAAAATTGCTCTCCTTTTACATACCAGTGATAATTATGAATTTTGACGTACAGTATGTTCAAGTTCGCTACTTGTCGGTTAAGTACTTGTTCCAGTGAAGCGGTATTGACCTTGTTAGATGCTTTAGCCATTAGTAATCCCATCCTTATCCATAATTTTTGCCGGCAAGTTTGTCCATCTTCCGGCTGCGGTTGTCTATATTCATTTTACCCTTCTGGATGAAGGACGAAACAAAGACAAGCTGTCCTTCCTCAACAGGCTGCGGAACAGCTGGTGCCTGAACCTACTCGTAGGATGACCATGTATCGCGGCCTTATGCTCTTTTTTTGCAGCTGGCTGAACATAAGGGGCCATGGCGGCCCCTCTTGAATGTTACAGCTCTTTAACTGTTACTCAGAGCATGAGAAGCAGTGCTTCCGAACCAGTCATTCCTGGCACAATACCCAGACTCTCTGCTTCTATAGTAACAGATTCCAGCGGAGCGGCAAGCAATTGCGCTAAGGTACGCACGCCTACTGCCCTTGCTGCAATGATCTTCCGGTCGCTTAGTGTTTCATTAAGCAGGCCCACGTCGAGTGCTCCGCACATGATATATCCCCGGCTTGTGCTGACAGTAAGCAGGGTTGTTTTAGGCAGCTTCACCTCGACACCCACCAGAGTGTGACCGCCTACCTGAACAGGCTCTATCGTAACCAATTTGCAGCTCCTCCTTTTTTTCATATGCACGTTGTATGTGTATGCGTCTAACCCGATTCGCGTGTGGACGAATGAGCCTATCCGCTTACAAATACCGGAGCCGTTAGTCCTTATTTCAAGCAAACAGGTATATGATTAT
>CAKMKL010000061.1 GCA_927443375.1 uncultured Paenibacillus sp.
AATCTGATTAAACTGTAACAGTGCCTGCACCACTGAATAGAGACTAGGATGGTGAATTCACCGCCGCGCGAATACGCAACGGCCAGCGAGGTCAAAACAATACTGAAGGAAAACCAGAAGAGAAAGTCATAAGGAGTGAAAATCGGCAAGCCCCTCTCCTGGGAGAAGCGCACGGCAAGCCCGCCGGATTGCAGAACACCAACAACGGCAAGAAGCCCTGTGCCCAACCGCTTTCCGCCCGGATTACGCCGAAGGCAATCCGAGAAAATAAACAGCAGGCTCAGGGCATATAGCAGCAGAGCAGTATCATATATTCCGTTCAGCAGTTGCATGCTGCTCACCCGCCCAGCAGGCCTGCCGGAGCAAAGACGGTCTTAGGCACATTGTAATCAGCGGTAGATGCACGTTCCTTGTCATTCTGCTGCACCGGAGCATTACTGCTTCCGCCCGGACCGGCTTCAAGCTGCTCCTGCAGGGCGAAGATTTGAGTGAAATACTCCAGAGCTTCATTTCCCTGCTTGCCGCCGGACATTTCCTTAATGACGTTAATCGGGTCATGCATCATCTGATTCACAATGCTCTTCGTCAGACGGCGGATGACCTTGCGCTGGTGCTCATCCAGCTCAGGCAGCTTGTTGAACAGACTGTCCATCGTCTCCTCATAAATTCCGTTCGATTTGTCCTGCAGCGCACGGATCACAGGTCTGACACCAAGTGTCTTCAGCCATACCTGGAATTCATCCATCTCGCCTGCGATCATGACTTCAATCTTCGCAGCTTCGCTGCGGCGCATCTCAAGGTTACTCTCTACGATGCCCTCGAGATCATCAATATCATAGAGGAAGACATCCGGGACGCTTGAGGCCGCCGGATCAATATCTCGCGGAACGGCAATGTCGATCATGAACAGCGGCCGTGAAGGGCGGCGCTTCATACCGGCAGCCACCTGATCAGCGGTCAATACATAACCCTCTGCTCCCGTAGAGCTGATAATAATATCTACATCATCAAGGTGCTTCAGGGCCTCATCAATAGTACTCGGCTTGCCGGAGAATTTCTCCGCCAGCTCCACTGCCCGCGCCAGGGTACGGTTGGCGACAATAACCTCAGCTGCGCCGCTGCTGTACAGATGCTTCACCGTCAGCTCACTCATTTTGCCTGCGCCGAGGATCAGCACTCTTTTGCCGGTAAACATGCCGAAGATACGCTTGCCCAGCTCAACAGCCGCATAGCTGACCGAAACGGCACTCTCCCCGATGGAGGTCTCACTGTGTGCGCGTTTGCCGAGGGTCACGGCCTGTTTGAACAGCTGGTTGAACCAGGTTCCGGTCACACCCTCACTCTGTGCAGTCAAAAAGGAATTACGCACCTGTCCCAGAATCTGCGTCTCGCCAATTACCATGGAATCCAGACCACAGGTCACACGGAACAGATGGGCAATCGCCTGCTCATCTTCGTATATATACATATGTTGCGCAAATTGTTCACTTTTCACATGAAACCACTGTTCCATGAAGTTGCGGATGAAATATCCGCACATATGAAGCCGGTCTATAACCACATAAATTTCCGTCCGGTTGCAGGTGGCCACGATGACCCCTTCCAGCACGCTTTTGGTCTTCATTAACTGATGAAGCGCTGCGGGCAAGTCCTTCTCTGCAAAAGCGAACTGCTCTCTCACCTCAACGGGAGCCGTACGGTAATTCAGGCCAACGACGACAATATGCATCGCTTGTTCACCATCCTAGTCTCTATTCAGTGGTGCAGGCACTGTTACAGTTTAATCAGATTAATTGGGTCGTCTTTCACAAGTCCCCAAATTACGTGTGTTAAGTATATCACATCAAAATGTGACTTTTTGTATAACCTTTGAACTATTTATGACATCCAGATAATAATAATTATAAATAACAAACCATAAAAGTGCTATGGTTTATGATGGGTTATTTTCTTTTTATTTATGAATTCAGATAAAGCGCAATACCAGACCTGTTTTATCATCCGATATTTTCAGGCGGGGATATTTCTGCAGCATTGCATCCTCCTGTTCAGCAGCATAAATGTCACTTGCGCAACACTGAAGCCCTTTGCGATCGATATCAGCAATAAGACTTTCCCAGCTTGGGGCACCTGTAAACAGACCATCGCTAATCAGATAGAGGCTCTCCACATTCGCCCGGTTGAACGTCCCTTTCTCCAGGAAAAGCGGAAAATCCGGACTGCCGTTCATCACTCCGTATCCTTCCAGCGTGTTAGCCTTTCTGCGGTTATCCTGAAGCATTGGCGTAAGCAGCCTCCGGAGCTCTACCGGATCTGCAATTCCTTCTGCACGCAGCTCTGCCATCCGTTTCAGCGTCTTCTGATCAATATGAGCTACCTGTGTATGGGTGAGTGCTCTCACCGAACCGTCCCTGTACCTGCACAGCAGCATGCAGTCTCCGGACTGAATATATTCTATGGAATACGCATGTACTTTGATGATGACATAAGCAGCAGACCAGAGTGCAGAAGAATCAGTTATATCCACACCTTCCGCTTCCATCGCCTCCCGCAAACGATCGTTGGCTTCAATGGCTGCTAGCTCCAACGGCTGCTGCCCGATAGCTGTAAAATAAGCGGCAGCAAGCCGGGCAGCCAGATATCCGCCGGTAAATCCCTCCTGATTACGGTAAGGTGATAGAGAGGTCGCCCCATCCACGACTCCGTATATACGCGCCTGCTCATTGACTACCAGCGCATCCTCATTCCACTCGCCGTCTCCTTGTAATGAATAAGTCTCTATTTCCCACTGGCTCATGCTGTCCATATCTTTCAACCCTTTCTGTATTAGGAATCCAGTCCTAAAAAAGCAATTACTTCTGCAGGTTCACGTGCAATGTACCGCTCCAGAGCGTCGATATTCATATATAAAGGAACAGAAATATTCTGATCGCTTTTGATAGACGCCAAGGTTTCGCTTAACTGACTGAGATTGTCAATTATCATATTATTAGTATGGCTTATACTCGAAACCTCTTTTGCCTCTGGATTAATATCCAGCCAATCAACCTTCATCTTAGTGATGCCTACAAACTCTGGTTTGCCCGCCTTACGAATCCAGCGAAAAAATCCGATAATACGTGTCTCTCCGATTTGTTCGCCGGAAAACTTGTTTAAGGAGGCTTCTTCCTTCAGTTCACGATTCATCCCTGTCTGGATGGATTTCGTAAAGCTGCCGCCCTGGATATCCTGCCAGTCTGCAGACCCGCTTCCCGATGGCACCAGCATATCTCCGCTAGACTGAGCCAATGCATTCTGATTCCACAAAATCAAATGACGATCTGTAGTAAACGCCATTGTAGACACGCCTATTTCATTATTTACGTTGGATGCCTTGATATCACAAAGTCTGAACTTTTCTTCGCTCAAACCGTAAGGATACTGCTTACGTCCGTCAAAGATCACCCATTCTTTATCGCTGGCTTTAACGAGCTTCTGCAGTGAAATAATATTAGTAAGATATGTATCATAATAGCTTCCCCGATGACAGAGTACTTCAGTGCTGTTTAACTGAATATCTGTAGAAAGACACAGCTTTTGTTCGTTAAAAAAATATCTGTTTTGACTTTTGGATTGATAGAAGTTGTATGTCAGCAGTGCAAGCAGGGCATCCCCATGCTCCTTGATTCGGTTTCTGACTCTTGTATATTTCCTTGTATCTTGAATTAGTGATATCTCCGTCGTCCGGAGATGATTGTCAATCTCATCCGAGAAAAATACATATTCCTTATGAGTTCCAACTGAATGTATCTGAAAACCATTTCGTTCTTCAATTTTACTTGGCAGCATATCCGCAAGTCCAAAAGAACCATCCTCAGTTACAATCCGGTCTACCAGCTCTGTGGTAAACTTCCCCAGACCGTTAAAGGCAGAGTAATCCGAATACATCTTGTAGCAGTCCCACCCAAACTTTATTGTGCTGAGAACAAGCAATATCCCGATACTGAAGGAAATTCCCGCTCTGCTGAATTCACGTGTTATCTGCTCAACAAAAGCATATACCGTCGCAATAAATATCCCGAAATCCACCAAAATAATAAAAGTTTCTTTCTTTTTCAACATCGCAATATACCAAAAATAGTCACGATACATTCTAAAACGCATTTTATATCAGCCTCCATAGATGCAGTTCACTCTTTACTATTTCACAAAACACATCCATTCCCCTTCTTTCAATACAAATTAATACTCATCAATTTATTATGTCATATTTTATAACATAAATTCTAGGATTGACACACTTTATTACGGGTGATAGCATATAACAAAATGATGAAGGTTACCATTCCTTACATGAAGTTCACAATCACATACCTCTTGTATAAGCTCATTAATTTGGTTTGAGCGTTTCTACAGGCAACCGTAAATTGCCCCAGGCTACAAGAGACACCGCAAGACAAAAGAATCCCAGGCCGGGCAGCCGCAGACTTTGATGTGCCGCTCTCCCCTGGTGACCTTTGTTCTGAAGGTGTCTCTTGTATTCTGGGGTTTTGTATATCCAGACAAAAGGAGTGAAGGCGATGAGCGCATTTCTTGCAAGACTCAGCGAATCCATCAGCAAGGCCAAAAACATGAGGATTTATAAAAATAAAGACACCGCCTATGACTTCAAGCTGTATCCTTTTGGCGAGCGCGGCACGTATATCGATCCCGAGCTGATCAGTGAAATTACCGATAATCTGGCCAGCAGCATTACGGCGCAGTTCCCCGCTTTTGATTATATTGTTTCGCCCGAGCCGGGCGGTCACACCTGGGGGATGCTCGCAGCCTACAAGCTGATGAAGCCGATGAATATTCTGCGCCTCAGCACCGAGCTGTACGAGAATTACGAGGTTTGCATAAAACGTGAGACGGCTTATAACGAGAACTATATTTATTTTGACGGTTTCACGGCCGGAGATCGGGTACTTCTTCTTGATGATGTAATCAGTTCAGGAGCAACGATCCGCTGCATCGCCCAGCAAATGGAAGATATGGGGGTGGAGCTCGTCGGGGTGCAGGGTATTCTAGCCAAAGGTGAGCACTATAAACAGCTGGAAGCGGACTATGGAATCCCGGTGCGGGTGCTGTCCAAGGTGTAACAAGTAAATTCAAGTAGCTCAGCTGACAAAACTTAAGTTTATGCTTCCGAAGCGAGTTTTGTACGAAGTGAATTCAAGGGAGCGGAGCTGACAAAACTTAAGCTTATGCTTCCGAGGCGAGTTTTGTACGAAGTAAATTCAAGTAGCTCAGCTTACAAAACTTTTAAGGAGTGAACAACCATGGCTTACTATTATGATCAGCCGTCCAGAACGTTCAGCGAGTTCCTGCTCGTTCCGAACCTGACGACCAAAGAATGCATTCCCGGCAATGTAGATCTCCGAACCCCTGTGACCAAATTCCGGCGCGGCGAGACTCCGGCGCTGACAATGAATCTGCCGGTTACCTCTGCGGTGATGCAGGCGGTTTCGGACCATAATATGGCTATAGCCCTGGCTAAAAGCGGCGGAATCTCCTTCATCTACGGCTCCCAATCCGTGGAGCAGCAGGTGGAGATGGTCCGCAGGGTCAAGAAGTTCAAAGCCGGCTTTGTCCTGAGCGACTCCAACCTGCGTCCGGAGGATACACTGAAGGATGTACTCGCCCTCAAAGCGCGCAGCGGCCATTCTACCATCGCCATCACGGATAACGGGGAGCCGACCGGCAAGCTTATGGGCATCGTGACCAGCCGCGACTACCGCGAGAACCGCCTGCCGCAGGAATGCCCGATTACCGAATTCATGACACCGCTGTCCACCCTGATCTACGCCCAAGAGGGGATTACACTGACTGAAGCCAATGATATGATCTGGGATCATAAGCTGAACTGCCTGCCGATTGTGAACAGCAGCGGACATCTGGTGCATCTGGTCTTCCGCAAGGACTATGACAGCCACCAGGAATATCCGCTGGAGCTGCATGACAGCAACAAGCAGCTGATCGTCGGCGCAGGCATTAACTCCCGGGATTACAAGGAACGGGTACCGGCGCTGGTTGAAGCAGGAGCAGATGTACTCTGCATCGATTCCTCCGACGGTTATTCTGAATGGCAGGCGGAGACGATCCATTATATTAAGGAAACCTTCGGGGAGACGGTGAAGGTCGGAGCCGGCAATGTCGTCGATAAGGAAGGGTTCCTCTACCTGGTAGAAGCCGGAGCGGACTTCATCAAGGTCGGCATCGGCGGCGGCTCGATCTGCATTACACGGGAACAAAAAGGCATCGGCCGCGGCCAGGCCTCCTCCGTCATTGAGGTGGCGGCAGCCCGCAAGGAATATTATGAGCAAACAGGCATCTATGTCCCCATCTGCTCTGACGGCGGTATCGTCCATGATTACCACATTGTGCTGGCACTGGCTATGGGTGCTGACTTCGTCATGCTGGGCCGTTATTTTGCCAGATTCGATGAGAGCCCGGGCCGCAAGCTGCTCGTCGGCGGGAACTTCGTCAAAGAATATTGGGGCGAAGGCTCCAGCCGGGCCCGCAACTGGCAAAGATACGACTTCGGGGGCGCCGACAAAGAGAGCAAGCTTGAATTCGAAGAAGGCGTGGATTCCTTCATCCCTTATGCCGGCAGACTCAAAGACAACCTGGACCTCAGCATCAGTAAAATCAAATCGACCATGTGCAACTGCGGCGCGCTGACCATTCCCCAGCTGCAGGAGCATGCCAAGATCACCTTAGTTTCTTCAACAACTATTTACGAAGGCGGGGCACATGATGTTATGCTTAAGGAGAAGGATCGAACATCCTGAGCATTGATTTTGATTCACAAGGAGCAGTGGTTATGAAGGAACTTCGCAAGGTACTGGTTAGCAGAGCCCAACTGGAGAGCCGGGTGAAGGAGCTGGGCGCCGCCATCTCACGCGATTATGAAGGCAAAGAGCTCGTCCTCATTGGCATTCTGAAAGGCGCCGCCGTATTCATGGCCGACCTGATGCGGGAAATCAGCTTTCCCGTTGCCATCGATTATATGTCCGTCTCCAGCTACGGCAGCAGCTCCACCACTTCAGGCGTAATAACAATCAAGCAGGATATTAACACCGATATCCGCGGCAAGCATGTGCTGCTCGTCGAGGATCTGATCGACACCGGACTCACCCTGCAGCATCTGGGGCAGCTGTTCGCCCTCCGTGAAGCGGCAAGCGTGTCGGTCTGCACCATCCTCAGCAAGCCCTCCCGCCGTCTGGCCGATATTCCCATCGACTACTGCGGCATCGAGATCCCCGACGAATTCGTCGTCGGCTACGGCCTCGACTTTGCCGAACAGTACCGCAACCTGCCGGAGGTATGGATTGTAGAGACTGAGGAACAGCAGTAGCACCAGGCACCAACCAACAACGGACACCGCTCCCGCCAGCATTCACTCAGAATGACTGGGCAGGTGCGGTGTCCGTTGTTTTTTTCAAATTATCCTGTGATCCTGTCCCATAGCACCTCAGCAACACTCGGACCATACTCCTGAGGATACATCAGCAGAGCAACACACAAAGTGACTATAATTATGAAGACCCACAAAACAACCTTATAGCGGAGTTGTAATCGCCTGATCACAAACAAACCTAAACCAATGAGCAGCAGGTTCATCAGGATAATGATAGGGAGTGCAACAATTCTCCCGAGCCCTGTGTACGGAAATTGATCTATTAAGATCAGGAGCAGAATGATACTCGGGCTTAGCGCCACCAGAGCTTTCAGCAGTACTTTTGATGATAGGCCCACTAGCTGTTTGCCCTCCCTTCTTGTCTGTTATTACGCCGTGATCGAGCGGATTGAATCAAATTGGAAAGAAAGAACGGCGATGACCTTGAAGCGGTTAATGATTCTAATGCTGCTCAGTGCTATGTTAGCCGGCGGCTGCGGCGGGAAGGACAATATGTATTCAGGAATTGAACAGCAGGATCTTACGGAAATCAAGACTGCCAAGGAGCTGGATTACATCTACGCGTACAAAGGGCATACCGGCAACTGGGCTTCGACCTATTACGTCTATCAGAAAAAGGATAGCGACAGCCATGTCTCAAAATTTTTTTTGAAATATATCGGCAAGGAGCCGGCGCAGTGACCGAAAAGGAATCTGTGGTAAAGATGCATGTGGAGTGGAGCGGGGGTTCGGAGGACATCGAGCTGGAGCCTGAACTGTAGTAATTCTATAGGCAGCCCATACAAAAGAGCAGAGCAGCGGTTATCCGTAACGGGATAATCGCTGCTCTGCTTGTTATAATGTCATTTTCTCTTCAACTACTATTTTAATTGATATAAACGGTAGATTAACGCAGCCGCCTCCGCTTTGCTTGCGGTTTGAGCCGGACGGAAGCTATGATCCTCGAATCCTTCGAATAATTGGATACTCTTGGTCAATGCTACGCTTGCTGCTGCCCATTTCGATATTTTAGCCTTATCTGTGAAGGTTGCATTTACAGATTCAGGCTGGGAGACAGCTTGCTTGCCATTATAGGCTGTGAGTGCCCGTGCAAGCATCGTCGCGATTTCTTCACGAGTAATAGTTGCTTTCGGGTCAAAAGCAGTTGCTGACTTGCCGGTAATCAATCCAGCAGCATAAGCAGCGGCAATCTCATCATAATACGGATTGGATGATGAGATGTCCTTGAACGGCAGAACCAGTCCCTCACCGCTCAGACCGTAAGCCCGTGCAATCATAGCTGCAAACTCTTGGCGTGTAACTTTGTCCGATGGACGGAACACTGCACTCTGATCCAGAATTCCTTTGTTCAACAAATAATTTATTTCCTGCACTGCCCAATGATTAGCAGAGACATCTGTGAAGGCAGCTTTGGCCAGCATTACCGTATATCGGCTGAAGTGTCCTCTTGGTGTCGTTACGGTTTGAGTAACCGGGTCATATTTGCCCCCAACAGCTTCCCATGTAAGACTCTCATTATTAAGCAGATATACCGTCAGATTCTCCAGGTTGGCTCCGGAATACTTGGAAGTATCGATCGAAGATACATCAAAAGTAACTTCAATTGGTTTGGCGAAGCTCTTGACCTGCTGACCGCCTACAGACGCACTGAATTCCATTACAGGAATGCTGGCCAGCGGTTCAGCCTGACTAGGCTTGCTCACTACAGCATTCTCTACCACTTCAGCCGCCAGATTAATTGTCTGGCCTGCTTCTACAGTACCGAAGGTATCCGGTTCAAGCGTGAATGCGGTTTGATCCATCTGAATTTTCAAGCCGGCAATATCATTCTCTTTGACCAGCGTCAGGATTTCGGACGGAAGCGAGGTATTCAGCTTATGAATTCCTTCTTCTACCGGAGGCACGTTGACGGTGATGCTCACCTTCAGATCTGCTGCACTTCCTGAACCCAGCTTGCTTGTCAGATCTTTGGACAGATCAGACAGCGCCAGCTTCGCTGATTGGATCTGTGTGCTGATTAGTGTCTCATCAAGCTTCGAAGAAACAGTATTACCTGCCACTGTTACATTTGACTTGGCAATCGTTACTTCTCCCGCTTTATTAAGAGCGGTCTGGCTTGAGGAGATTACGCTGTTCTTCAGCTTCTGGATGTCTCCAGCTGCCACACCCTGCACGTTATTGAGTACAGCTGCTGCATTCTCAATAAGCGTATGGGCAAGCGTAACGGCCTTGTCGGAGCTGTCCATTTTATTCAACAGATATGGCGCACTTCCAACAAGCTCTGTAATCGAGTCCACAATCTTCTGCTTCGCTGCAGAGTCTTGGATCGTTGCGAGCAACCCTGCTGCCGTATCCATAGCCTTGGAGAGGCTCTTGCTGTTCTGCTCGGCTTCCGCGGAAGTAGTAGCAGATTTGAGCGAGTCCGCGATGCTTGTGAGGGCCGTTTGTGCTGCTGCGGCCCGATCCACTGTTGACCCCGTGGTATTCGTTAACAATTCTTGAAGCTTGTCATTCTGCTTCTGCATATTCTCGGTCACGTTTGCAGCAGTTGGAGTTGGAGTCGGTGATGGAGTTGGAGTAACCGTACCAGTACCAGTTTCGGTACCAGTCCCGGTTCCATTTCCATTTCCATTACCGTTGCCAGTTCCATTTTCGTTACCACTGCCTACATCTGTTCCCGGCAGGCTTACACCCGGATCAACAACAGTGCCAGTAGTTGTCTCAAGCACAATCTTCTTATTCAGCGTGTAAGTCTGGCCATCAATCGTCAGAGAAGCTTTTACAACATACGTCCCGTTCGGAAGATAACTAAAATTCTCCTCTGAAGTGTTATAGGTATAGGCAGTCAGCGGATAGCCAACCGATGAATCTGAGTATAGTGTTTTTCCGGACTCATCCTGAATTTCATAGGAAGCAGCCTCTGGAGTAACATATTTGTACCCATTAGACCAGCCACCGTTAGTAATCACCAAAATTTGCGGTTTTTTAATCTGTCCGATTTGATTACCGGCTGTATCCACGAGTCCGATTTTCAGCCAGTTCACTCCGGCAGGGCGGGTCAGCTTTCCATCTTTCAGCCCAACGATGTCCAGCCCCTGTATGGTCTGCGGCGCGAGCTCAGTTAGTGTACCAGCCTTCAGCGTTCCAGGTGCAAAATGAATATCATACTGATACTCAATTGTACCAAAAGCTTTGTCTACCTGTACTGTTACATCACCCGGAGTCAGCCGAACCTGATCTGCGTTATAGGCATAACTCTTTAGTGTCGATTGATTCGGTGTTGAATATTCAACGCTGTAAATCGTTCCAGATTCCGGTGCAAGCAAGGTAGCCAGCCCAGAAGCGGAATCATCAAGTGTAAGTGTATTATCCCCCGCTCCGATAACAACGCCGTCACGATAGATAAAGGTGTCCGATGCTGTTTGCGCAAGCATACTATAAGTCCCCTGCGTTGCGTAGAAATAATTCTCTTTCACTGCATTGCTGTCGATAACAAAAGGAACGTTGTCTGCTCCAGCCAAATCAGCTCTTACAACAGATAAATCCTCTGCAGGTCTATCTAATAACACTTTACTTACTTCCTGCAGATCCTGTCTTGCATCCAGCACGAGCGAGTAATCCTTACCGGGCTCCGTCCGGACAGAACCGTACATATAATAACCGTATTTGGATTCTACCCCCGTATAACTCCGGTTGTAGCGGATGAAGTCAATACCCACTACAGAAGGTGAATCCACAACCAGAATGGCTTGTGCTTCTGAAGTATTAATGAAGTAAGAATCTGCTTGGTAGGAACCATCCTTACTCTTAACAACGGCCTGTACGCTGGCATAATCGAGTGGGACGCCTCCGGCATAGCTGCTTCCCTCAGCCTTGTCCAACCCGCGAACGCGGATTACCGCCTGGGTCGCCGGATTAATCACCGCTGCCTTGACCTTTTTGAATAAGAAGCCCGGTTTCTTGAACATGAGTTCACCGATATAATAGGCCTGATCTGAAGGTATCGTAAACTTCCCTTGAGCATCCGTAACTCCTAGCGCTTGACCATAACGGCTGATTTCTACACCAGCCTGCAGTTCACCTTGTCCGCCAGTGACATGATGACGCACAGTAATGGTTACATTTTGTGCCTGATCCACAGTCAAATAAGGTTTGTCTACCAGGTCAACCAATTTCCCGTCCTTGCCTCGGATCTCTACATCAAACTCATTCTTCGGCAAAACCTTGAGTTCTGCCTCAGCAAGCACTTCTCCATTGACATACTGACCGTTGGTATAAGTATAAGGTGAGAATTGAACTTTATAAGTTCCTGCAGTAACAGGCTTCCAGTCCCGCATATTAATGCGCTCCAGATGGCCGTCCTTCTCCTTGGTCGTCCAAGACAGCGAATCATTCGCTAAGACTGTGCCGCTCTCATCCACAATCGAGAACTTGTAACTGCCGTTCAGATCGATAATATTGCCATATTCATCTGTCATAACAACCTGGTTCTGGACACTTTCACCCAGTACAACCTGATTCCGCAGTTCATCTTTGCCATAGTAAGACGTGTCCGGTACCACGACATTAATCGCGGTTGTATAGGTACTGCCGCCCTTCAGCGTATATGCGCTCTCAGCCGGATTAAAGAATGCTTTCAGTACAATCTGATTCGCACTGTTACTCTGGCTGGTAGCAGCAGGCGCAACAGTAGTAGTCAGACGATGTATTTCTTCACCCTTAAGCACATACAACGTGCCGCTGCCGGCAGGAAGAGTTGTGCTGATCTGGCTATAATTAAGCTTATCATTAAGGTAAGACACCAGCACTTGGCCTACACCTGCGCTCTGCTGAGGCACCTGAAGCTTCAAGGCACTGTAATCAGCAGGGTTTGCAGCAGTTGTTACTTCACCCGCAGCTTCCGTCGGCTTAATTTTATTGCGGAAAACCACTTTGCCGTCTACACCCTGAACGGTACCGATGGCAGTGATTTCATATTCTTTATTCTTTTTCACGTAGATAGCAGGTGAAGTTAACTTTATATTGTTGTACCCACCGTTAATCTGTTTATACTGATTGTTATCAATTAGGGAATAAGATTCCAGCTGCACCGGCTTGTTATCCCAGGTGTAGTGAAGGTTCAGACGGCTATAATCGCTGCCAGCCTCAATAATCTCCTTGTGAACCCCGCTAACCGAGGAATATAATGCCGCTTGCCCCGTCTGGAATAAATATGTTGCATCGCCGGAAGTAATGTAGCTTGTATAACTTCCAGAACCTTCACCCGTTCTCAGCACTAGCACATCGATTCCCGAAACACCATAGCGGGTAACAGTTCCACTTGGCCAAGAATTGCTTGAATTATAGTTACGCAGCTGCTTGCCAGCTGCATCCAAGTAACGGACAGCTACAGTATAGGTACCTGCCTGCTGAAGATCCGTTACATAGATGGGCTTGGCTTCATATTGATCGGTTCCCTGTTTCAATAATACAAACAGAACAGGAGTATTAAGGATAGAGCTTATTTTATCCTTCAACTGAATCTGTCCATTTGCATCCGTTGTAAAGTTGTAAGAGGTGTAATTCATCCAAATAGCGACTGCTTCCTTCGCTAGCGGAACACCATTATTAAGAATGGTAAGTCTTACATTCTTATCATCACTGCGTATCTCTCCATTGGTTGCACTTACATATGTATTAGAATCCTTGGCCATTACTTCCACAGCAATGGTTATCCCCGTTGTCGAGGGTACCCGGATGATCTGCGGCAGGGTAACAACCGTACCTTGCTCACCCTCAAATTCTGCCCGCAGGGAATATTCTTCACCGGCTGTCAATCCTTCAAAGGGAATGCTGCTATACTCAAGGGAATTGTATACAGCATCCAGTACCGTAAGCTTCGCCTCGTTTCTAGGCTTCACCTGGCGTGCAATTTCAGTATCACCCTTAGAAAGGATAAACTTAACCTCTTGCAGATCTTTTAGGTCTTTATAAGTGACGTCTACTACACTGTTGACTGTAATCTTTTGCTTGCCATCTTGCGAGAGTTCATTGGATGCTATCCCCGCTTTAAGTGAAGCGGCAGATACCCCCAGTACATCAACAAAAGCTAATAATAAAACTAATACTACCGAAACAGCCAATCGAAATCTCTTTGAATACATAACCCATCTCCTAATCCCCAGTAAATTCATAACTTTCTTACAAGTCAAACCCTACGATCACAACTCCTTTCACAACTAAGCCCCATAAAAAAGCCGTCTAGTTTGGATACTACATATATTTCATCGGTTGTGTCTGTTAATTCCTTAACAGGAAACGAAATATAACTAATTCCAGGATAATACTTTCACTAATATGTCGAAATTTCTGGATTTATGACTGATGAAAAGGACTGAGTCACATTTTATAATCGAATTCATTTACTGAAGTAATGGGTACACTACCGTGTATCTATTTTTGATTTTCGGATATACTTTGGATATACTTACCCGAAAGGTTGTGGTATAGTTGACTCAAGACCAAAAGAAGGGATTGGTATATGTGGCGACAACAACCATTGGTAAATGGGGAAATAGCTATGGCGTTCGCATTCCGCAGGACTTCTTGGAATCTGTTCATTTAGGATTAGGCGAGAAAATAGAAGTTCAAGTCATTCCTGAGCAACAGATCATTATCCTGAAATCGGCCGCAAAGCGTAAACGCAAGTCTAACCGGGAACTTCGCATGCTCTATCTGTCCAAGCGCGGCCAAAACACACCGGAAATGTCACAGGGTGAACTGATCGAAGATTCTGTGGGGGATGAGATCTAACAATGTCAATTATAGGAACCGTAGAACGGGGCAGTATTGTATGGTGCAATCCGCATCCAACAAAGGGCCATGAGCAAAACGGCTATCGCGCCTCAATCATAATATCAGATGGATACATTGATCCGTCCCTGAACCAAATTGCACTGACAGTACCAGTCACAACACGAAGTATGGGTCATAGTTTTGAAATCCCCGTCCCGCAGGGAATCCTAACACCGGATTCTAGCTTACTGCCTTCACACCTCCGCTTTCCGGAACTTGAAG
>CAKMKL010000062.1 GCA_927443375.1 uncultured Paenibacillus sp.
ATAACTAGGATAGATTTATAATTTGAAATTATATGATAAACATTATCAGCCGCAAAGGAGCGGGAACGACGATCCGCGTACATATTCCTAAGTTTGTGCAAGGCAATCAGGAACAGGAGGAATAGAACATGAGTGTCATAAAAGTGTTGCTGGTGGATGATCATGATATGGTGCGGATGGGGCTCAAAACCTATTTAATGCTGGATCCGAAGTTCGAGGTCATTGGCGAAGCAGGAAATGGAGCGGAAGCGCTGAATATGCTGCGCGGATGGGGTCAGGAAGGCCTGCCGGATCTGGTGCTGATGGATCTGATGATGCCGGTCATGAACGGGGCCGAGACGACCCGGGCTGTGCTGGCTGAATTTCCGGGACTCAAAATCGTCATTCTCACCAGCTTCCTGGAAGATGATCTTGTAGTGGATGCAATTGAAGCAGGAGCAGTCAGCTATGTGCTTAAAACGGTTTCCGCCGAAGAGCTAATCTATGCGCTGCAAGGCGCTTACCGCGGCATGCCGGTAATGACCGGTGATGTCTCTCAGGCATTGACCCGCGGCATCCGCCAGCGTACCGTCCAGGGCGACTCCTCCGGTTTAACCGAACGGGAGAAAGAAGTTCTGCTGCTCATTGCCGAAGGCAAGACCAATAAGGACATCGGTGAGGAGCTGCATATCAGTATTAAAACGGTAAAGACGCATGTCAGCAACCTGCTGATGAAATGCGAACTGGACGACCGTACACAGCTGGCTATATATGCCCACCGCAAAGGCTGGGCGCAGCAAGGATAAGCATGCCGAAACGCTATAAAGTATTACTTGGAGATAATGTTTATCATATAATTTCAAATTATAAATCTATCCTAGTTATGTTTAAGCATTTGATCTTGCCCTTGTTCCGGCCCGGCGCGTTCTAAGCGTTCGGGCTTTTTTTCGCTATCATTCATGAATTTTTGCTAGTCTCACCCTTGGGCTCCTAGTTTTTATCTGCGCTTAAATTGTTTTTAATGTGAACTTAAGGTTTAAAGTACAAAATAAGACCATGAACAAAACATTACTCCTTGTCAGACAGACAAGGCACGGGAGGAACGTAAACAATGGACGATAACAAAAACAACTTCAATCGTGATCATGAACCCACCACGGACCGGGAATGGGATAACTCCAATAGCAGCAGTAATGACACTATGAACAGCAGCAATAATAACCAGTCTTCTGAGTCAAGCTCTTCCTACTATTATTCCTATGGACCTTTTAAATCGCTTAACAATGATGAAGTGAATCCGGAGAACGGACAGCACTATAGCCGGCTAGAGCCTGAACGTGTTGAGGTTACGCCTCCGCAGCCGGTCAAACAGCTTCCTTACAGCACATCGCTACGCACTACCGGTAATGACGGAAATGGCGGACGAGGCGGTAATGGTCCGGAAGGAAGCAACGGCTGGCAATATAACCGTAAGCCCAAGAAACCGGTAAAAGCAGTGCTGATCTCGTTCCTAGCCGGGATGGTCGTATTGTCCGGATCGATGTTTATGGCAGACAGGGGCAACTGGTTCACAGGGGATCCGGTCACAACAGCAGTAGCAAGCACAACAGCGAAAACAGCGGTGGGCAATGCCAATGCTACACCTTCAACCTCCACTACGAACCTGTTTACAGGAACAACGGATGTCTCAAGTGTAGTAGATGCGGTAGGGCCTGCTGTTGTTAAAATTGAAACTCTAGTAAATACCAATTCCAGACGAAGCTCCTCCAATCCGAATATGAGTGATCCATTCTCGCAATTCTTTTTCGGTGACCAGTTCGGAGGCAGCAGCTCTTCCGGCAATGATGAGAATTCACAGTCGGAATCGGATTCCAATTCGTCTACACAGCTTACTCCATATGGAATCGGAACAGGCTTCATCTATGATTCCTCCGGCTATATTCTGACTAACCAGCACGTAATCGAAAATGCTGATGTTATCCAGGTTACTGTGGACGGCACTACAAAGCCATATGAAGCGAAATTGCTTGGCGCAAGCAAAGATTTGGACCTCGCAGTGCTGAAGATTGAAGGTGCGGATTTCCCTACAGTTGCGCTTGGTGATTCCGACAGTATCAAGGTTGGCTCCGAGGTTGTAGCGATTGGTAATCCGCAGGGCTTTGATCATACCGTTACAGCCGGTGTGCTCAGTGCGAAGGACCGCAGTATCGATATCAATGAAGAAGACGGAAGCGGCACACGCAATTACAAAAATCTGTTGCAGACCGATGCTTCGATCAATCCGGGGAACTCAGGTGGCCCGCTGCTTAATCTGAACGGTCAGGTTATCGGGATGAACGTCGCAGTCAGCACGGATTCGCAGGGTATCGGGTTTGCGATTGCCGTCAATACCATTAAAGAGGTTGTCGACAAGCTGGAAGCCAACCAGGAAATTCCGAAGGAACCGGTACCGTTCATTGGGGCATCGCTGATGACCATTACAGATGAAGTTGCCAAACAAATGGGTACTGACATTAAAGAGGGTTCCGTAGTTGCTGAGATTGTCTTCAAGTCGCCGGCTTATACTGCAGACCTGCGCCCTTACGATATTATTACAGGTGTGAATGGTACCAAATACGCTACCAGCCAGGATCTGATTACTTACATTCAGTCCTTAAAGGTCGGCGATAAAGTAACCCTGAATGTTGTACGTGACGGCAAAACACTGGAGCTTCCGGTTACAATCGGAAATAAAAATGATTTTGATACCTCCAAAACGAATTCCCAAGGGAAATAAACACACCGGACGGTAAAGTACAAACGGAAGGGGAGACCCTTCCGTTTGTGCTGCTACTGGACGTGAAACCTTACATTCATGCTACAATAGGTTTAAATGATTTGGACAATGGGGGCTGCTTGATGCGACCGAATATTTTAATTATTGATGACGATGAGAAGATAATTTCCATGCTGCGGCGTGGCCTGGCCTTTGAAGGCTATGACGTAAAAACGGCCTCTAACGGCGCTGACGGATTGCGTGCAGTCCTGACCAGCGATCCTGATGTGGTTGTTCTTGATGTCATGATGCCGCAGGTGGACGGCTTTGAAGTGTGCCGGCGTCTGCGCGAGGGCGGAAGCAGTGTGCCAGTGCTGATGCTGACGGCCAAGGACGAAATTGAACATCGTGTAAAGGGACTTGACCTGGGAGCGGACGATTATCTGGTGAAGCCATTCGCACTGGAAGAACTGCTGGCCCGTGTGCGTGCACTGCTGCGCCGCAAGAGTGAACAAGGGGGGAATCCGGACCAGTCGGTTTCCTATGAGGATATCACACTGGATGTGGATTCCCGTGAAGTCACCCGTGCCGGCAAACGGCTGGAGCTGACGGCGAAGGAATTTGAGCTGCTGCATCTGTTTATGCAGAATCCGAAGCGTGTATTATCCCGTGATCTGATCATGGACAAAATATGGGGTTATGACTACAGCGGAGAATCCAATGTGCTTGAGGTATACATCGCCATGCTGCGTCAGAAGACAGAAGAGCATGGCGGTAAACGTTTGATTCAGACGATCCGGGGAGCCGGTTACATTCTAAGAGGTGACAATTAGCATGTCTATTAAATTGCGGCTGACAGCTTGGTATTCAGGGATTTTGGCCGTTATGCTGCTGGCCTTATCAGCCGCAATTTACGGTTTTGTCTACATTAATACGTATGGGGATTTGAAGGAGCGGCTGATTAAGCAGGCGCAGCAAGTAGATCTTAAGGTAGGCATAGACTATAACGACGGTACTTTGAAACAAATCCTCGGCGGTCCCGCCGGACAAAGCCTATTTGCCCAATTGTACATTTATGATCTGGAAAAACTGATTCCCAGCCAGAACATGGCTGAGATCAATCTGGAGTTAAAGGTCCCTGCAAAGGATGCTGTCTCCAAGCAGCAAGGGTTCTTACAGGCAGCTTACGGCGGCAATCCGTTTCTGATTTATCAGAAGGCTATTGAAGTAGTCAGCACGAACGAAACTCATTCGGCTGTGCTTCAGGTGGCCGTCTATACCGGGGAACAGGTAACACTGCTGGCCAGGCTAAAGAACATTCTGCTGGTCGGCTCTTTTGCGACACTGATAGCAGCGTTTACATTTGGCCTGTTCCTGGCCCGGAAGTCGATGAGCCCGATCGGCAAGGTCATTGAGGCGGCTAACGGTATACAGACCGGAACGGACCTGAGCTCCCGGATTGTCTATGACGGTCCGCCGGATGAAATTGGACGGCTGATCGAGACGGTCAACAGCATGCTTGGGCGAATGGAAGGGTTCTATAAAGAGCTGGAAGATTCATATGCTACCCAGCGCCGGTTTGTGTCCGATGCATCACATGAGCTGCGTACCCCGCTTACAACGATCCGCGGCAATATCGACCTGCTGCAAAAAATCTGGGAGATGGAGCCGGAACAGAGCAGGATGAGCGAGGCGGAAATCCGCCAGCTGTCCATCGAATCCGTGAAGGATATCGCCGATGAATCGAAACGCATGAGCCGTCTTGTTGCTGATATGCTCTCCTTGGCGCGTGCCGATACCGGCCGCACCTTTGACAAGGAGCCGGTGGCGCTGGAGCCGCTGATGACTGAAGTAGCCCGCAGGGCTTCCTTCCTGCCGCGCCAGTCCGAATGGTCCATTGGTGACCTGAGCCATATGAACGGCAAATATATTGTGGGCAATAAGGATTATCTGCAGCAGATGCTGTTCATTTTCATCGATAATGCCTTTAAATATACGCCGTCCGGTGAAGTTACAATGGATGCTGTATTCTATCAGAATCAGGTAGGGATCCGGATCAAGGATACCGGAATCGGGATGGACAAGGACGAAGTACCGCATATCTTTGACCGCTTCTACCGGGCGGACGAATCACGGGGCATTACGGAAGGAATCGGCCTCGGACTCTCGATAGCCAAATGGATTATCGATGAACATGGCGGCTCTGTAGAGGTGGTTACCCGCCAGGGAGAGGGAACTACCTTTATCATCTGGCTGCCGCTTCTCTTTGCTCCGCCGCTGGAATAGGGTATAATAGATCAGGTCCTATAACAGCTGTCATTGACTGCAGAAAGCCGGTGAAAATACATGGAAGTCCTCAAAATTTCTCCCCGGGGCTATTGCTATGGTGTCGTCGATGCCATGGTTATGGCACGGCAGGCCGCACAAAATCTTGATCTGCCCCGGCCGATTTATATACTTGGCATGATTGTGCATAACACTCATGTTACAAATTCTTTTGAAGACGACGGAATCATTACACTGGACGGGCATAACCGTCTGGATATTCTTGATAAAGTGGATAGCGGCACCGTCATTTTCACTGCACACGGCGTATCGCCGGAAGTCCGCAAGATGGCCCGGGCCAAGGGTCTTACTACCGTTGACGCCACTTGTCCGGATGTGACGAAGACACATGACCTTATCCAGGAGAAAGTAGCAGAAGGCTGCGAGATTATTTATATCGGCAAAAAAGGTCATCCGGAGCCTGAAGGCGCCGTCGGTATTGCTCCAGAGCATGTCCACCTGATTGAGAAGGAAGAAGAGATTGCCGGATTGTCTATCCCTTCCTCGCGGATCGTTATCACGAACCAGACCACGATGAGCCAGTGGGATATTAAGCATATTATGAAAAAACTGCTGGAGACCTTCCCCGGCGCCGAGGTTCATAATGAGATCTGCATGGCTACCCAGGTGCGGCAGGAAGCGGTGGCAGAGCAAGCCGGGCAATGTGATCTGGTGATTGTTGTCGGCGATCCCCGCAGCAACAACTCCAACCGTCTGGCTCAGGTGTCTGAGGAAATTGCCGGTGTGCCCGCTCACCGGATCTCTGATGTATCCGAGCTGAACACAGCATGGCTGCAGGGAATTTCCAAGGTGGGGGTAACCTCCGGAGCCTCGACACCAACCCCGATTACAAAGGAAGTCATCACCTACCTGGAGCAATACGATCCGGCGCTGCCTGAAACTTGGGAGATTAAGCGTACGGTGAATATGGCGAAACTGTTGCCGCCTGTGAAGAACAAGACGACAAGTGCAACCTAATGCTTTGGAGTAATGAACTTATTATTAATAGATAAGCTGCACCTGGTTCCTGTTTGGGGCCGGGTGCATTTTCTTATGTTTAATACTTTATAGTGGAAAATATTGGTGTGCCCAGCGTGTATTCCGGGAAAAAAAGTTGACGGAAGATACAATATGCGGTAAAATCACTTTAGCGCTTAAAAGCACACACGCGTCGTAGCGGAATAGTATTTTATCATCAGCGGGACAATATTTGAGAAAAAATGCCTAAAGGGGAGCTATAATATGATCGTTATTACATCCAACCAAACACCGCAGGACCAGGTAAATGATATTATTGCAGTTATTGAAAAAGAAGGTCTGCAGGTTCATCTCTCGCGGGGAGCGGATCATACAGTAATCGGTTTGGTTGGCGGAGTGACGCCGAAGCTTGCGGAGCATCTGCGGCAGATGAAGGGCGTAGAGAATGTCGTGAAAATCACCAAATCCTACAAGCTGGCCAGCCGTGACTTCCATCCCGAGGATACTATTATTGATATCCGCGGTGTTAAGATCGGGGGAGAGAACCTTGTCATTATGGGCGGCCCTTGTGCGGTTGAGTCCCCTGAACAGATCGATGAAATTGCCCGGCTGGTCAAAGCTTCCGGCGGCCAGGTGCTGCGCGGCGGTGCATTCAAGCCGCGGACGGGTCCTTACAGCTTCCAGGGTGTAGGTGTGGAAGGTCTGACTATGATGGCGGAGGCCGGCAGAAAGCACGGCCTGCTTACCATCACTGAGGTAATGACTCCCGAGTATGTTGACATTTGTGCGGAGCACGCGGATATTCTGCAGGTAGGCACGCGTAATATGCAGAATTTCGATCTGCTGCGCAAGCTGGGCACCTGCGGCCGCCCCGTGCTGCTCAAACGCGGGTTCAGTGCAACCTACGATGAACTGCTCAATGCGGCGGAGTATATCCTGGCCGGAGGTAACCGCGATGTTATGCTGTGCGAGCGCGGCATCCGGACCTTTGAAACCTACACACGCAATACGCTCGATCTGTCTGCTATTCCGGTGCTCCAGAACCTGAGCCATCTGCCGGTTATTTCCGATCCGAGCCACGGCACAGGCCGCCGCGAATTAGTGGAGCCTATGGCAAAAGCCTCGGTTGCTGCCGGTGCCAATGGTCTGATTATCGAAATGCATACCGATCCGGACAATTCCATGACTGGTGACGGGGTCCAATCCCTGTTCCCTGAGCAGTTCGACAAGCTGCTGAGAGATCTGGAAAAGCTTGCGCCGATCGTGGGACGCAGGTTCTCAGATTCGCTTGAAGCCGCTCCTATCGCCTAATTCAACCAGGAAGAAACCGGTCTGGCTTACGGCCCTCTTTGCCGCTCACGGGCGGAGGAAGAGGGCCTAATTCATTTACAGCAGAAACCATATGTCACTATCTGGGGCAGGTTGAGCTTTTTTCACGAAAGCGTCAGAATATCTTACATTGTCGTCAGAAATACCTGACATAAGCATTGACGATGTTAGGTTTGAGTTTTATAATGACGACAGTAAAAAAATAAAAACAAGAACATTTGATACTGTGAGCGGCCTAATGTTCGGAACTTGGGGAGGAATTAATTCATGTCGGTTGAAAAAGTGTTGCAGACGATCAAGGAAAACAATATCGAGTGGGTGGATTTTCGGTTTGTAGATTTAGGTGGACGTGCTCACCATATCTCATTGCCAGCATCCGCAGTGGAAGAAGAGACATTTGTAAATGGTGTAGCATTTGACGGTTCTTCCATCAAAGGGTTCCGCGGTATCGAAGAATCGGACATGGTAATGATGCCTGATCCAAGTACTACATACATCGATCCTTTTACAGCTCACCCAACGCTGAATGTTATGTGTGACATTTTCACACCTGACGGCGAACGTTATGAGCGCGATCCGCGCGGTATCGCAGTAAAAGCAGAAGAGTTCCTGCAAGCAAGCGGTGTGGGTACAGCAGCTTTCTTCGCACCTGAATCCGAGTTCTTTATCTTTGACGATGTGCGCTACGAAAGCGGAATGAACAGCTCTTCTTTCTTTGTAGATTCCGAAGAAGCGTCATGGAACACAAACCGCAAAGACGAAGGCGGCAATCTTGCATTCAAAGTCGGCGTTAAAGGCGGATATGTTCCGGTAGCTCCAGTGGATTCCCAACAGGATATCCGCAGTGAAATGTGCCGCTTGCTTAGCGAAGCAGGCCTTGAAATCGAACGCCATCACCATGAAGTGGCGACTGCAGGCCAAGCGGAAATCAACTTCCGTTTTGACACCCTGAAGAAAACGGCTGACAATCTCCTTACTTACAAATATATTGTGCAAAACACTGCACGCCAATACGGCAAAGTTGCAACCTTCATGCCGAAACCACTGTTCGGCGATAACGGCAGCGGCATGCACGTTCACCAGTCGATCTTCAACGGCAGCGAGCCTTTGTTCTACGAAAAAGGCGCATACGCTAACCTTAGTGAAATGGCATTGAACTACATCGGCGGTATTCTGTATCATGCTCCGGCACTGATCGCGCTGACTAATCCAAGTACCAACTCATTCAAACGTCTGGTTCCTGGTTATGAAGCACCGGTTAACCTGGTTTACTCCAAAGGTAACCGCTCCGCTGCTGTCCGTATCCCGGTAGCTGCTGTAACACCTAAGGGCTGTCGTATTGAATTCCGTACTCCTGACTCCACTGCTAACCCTTACCTGGCTTTCTCGGCTATGCTGATGGCAGGTCTGGACGGAATCAAGAAGAAGATCAACCCTGAAGAAATGGGTTACGGTCCACTGGACAAGAACATCTACGAATTGTCTGATGCTGACAAAGGGAAGATCCGCAGCGTGCCAGGCAGCCTGAACGAAGCACTTGACGCTTTGGAAGCTGACTATGAATTCCTGACTGAAGGCGGCGTCTTCACTAAAGACTTCATCGACAACTATATCGCTTTGAAACGTGGAGAAGCACAAGATGTTGCTATTCGTGTTCATCCGCACGAATACTCCCTGTACTTTGATGTATAAGATTGATTAAATCTTAAATATGCTTTGCTTTAGAAGCCCCCGGGTCCTCCCGGGGGCTTCTTTATGTGCTTTTATTGGAACGCTAAAGGGCCCTGTAATGACCTTGATTAGATTTAGTGCGTCACAGTGGTGTTTTGGTGCAGAGGTAGAGTCTGGGCCTTAGAAGGAGCCTCAGATGCTTCTAGTGCATTAGCAGATTTTACTAATAAAAGTCGTTAGCCTTTGCATTTCATAGATTTTCGAAAGTTTTCGTAGATTTGGTTCTTACCTATGTATTTTATTGAAAATTTAGAAAAAATATCGTTTACTAACATGGGAATGTAATTATTTAATTAATTATGAATAGATTATTTGACTGAAAATTTGTGATTCTTTAAGTAGTGAAGGATTATTTCGAAAGTGATTTCGGTGATTTCACACAACATTTATAATAGGGATTTTTGATATAGTTGATTGCAGATATTGATATACCGCTGGTTTTCTCTGAAAATTCTATGCGATATAAAGCGTGGGTAAGAATTATCTTTACAATGATAAATAACGATGTAATAATAATACCGAAATCGGTTTCGGTATTATCAGTACGCCAATTTAGCCTCAGCTATAGAAGGGATGAATACAGTGAATCAAAAGAGCACACCTAACTGGAAGTTCACCGGGAACAACGGAGAGTTCAGCCTTAAGCACCCTGACCGGAGCAGCTTCTTATATTTTCCCTTGGTAAATGAAGGAGGAATGATGTCCTCAATCAGCCCGCAGCTTCACGGTCAGGTGACTACAGGGCATAATACCTTCCTGACACCGCCAATGTCAGTGGAGGATTTACATAACTCCAGAGGGTCACGTAATTTCTGGGTCTATGTAGAGGGTAAAGGAGCCTGGTCGGCGGCAGGGAATTCAGCACGACAGCATGCACAGGCTTACTCGGATTCTGCAGATGAGTCGCTGCTGGAAGCAGGATTGCTGTGGCACCGGATATCCCGGGAGAATAAAGAGCTGGGCATTAATGCGGAAGTGACCAGCTTTGTCCCTTGCGGCACAGACACAGTAGAACTGATGAAAATTGTGCTGACGAACACGGGAACAGAGGAAATCAGAATCACCCCGACTGCAGCCATTCCGTTGTATGCACGCTCGGCAGATGATCTGCGGGACCACCGCCACGTTACTTCTCTGCTGAACCGGATACATACCTCGGCGTATGGTGTTGAAGTACAGCCGGCACTTTCCTTCGACGAACGGGGACATCGGGTTAATTATACGTCTTACGGTGTGTTTGGAGCTGAGGAGAAGGGGGGACAGCCAGCCGGTTTTTTCCCTGTACAGGAGGATTTTATTGGCGAAGGAGGCAGCCTGGATTGGCCGGAAGCGGTCGTCCGTAATGCGGAACCGCAAATCGGGCATGGCGGCGGCATACATAAAGAGGGCTATGAAGCACTGGGCGGATTAAGGTTTGCCTCTGCTGCACTGCTGCCGGGCCAGAGCCGTTCTTATGTGGTTGTCCTGGCGGTAGAGAGCGACCGGATCAACATCTCCAGGCTGATGTCCAAATACGGCTCTTCCGCTGCTTTTGACGCGTATCTGGAGGAGAATAAGCTCTTCTGGGCCGGTAAAGTGAATACGGTGGAATTCCACACCGGGGATGACGACGCTGACCAATGGATGAAATGGGTTACGCTGCAGCCGGTGCTCCGCAGACTGTATGGAAACTCTTTTCTGCCATACCATGATTATGGAAGAGGCGGCCGCGGCTGGCGCGATCTCTGGCAGGATTGTCTGGCTCTGCTCATTATGGAGCCGGGCGATGTGCGCAGCCTCCTGCTAAATAATTATGCGGGTGTAAGAATCGACGGCAGTAATGCTACTATAATTGGCCAGCAGCCTGGCGAATTCATCGCCGACCGCAACAACATTCCGCGCGTATGGATGGATCACGGAGCCTGGCCGCTCATGACCACGATGCTGTACTTGAATCAGAGCGGCGATCTGGACTTCCTGCTGGAGGAGCAGACCTATTTTCGGGATTCCTTCATGAGCCGCTGCCGTGAACGTGACAGCTCCTGGGAAGCAGCCGCAGGCAGCAGCCTGCGGACAGCCGGAGGGGACATTTACAAAGGGACCATCCTCGAGCATATTCTGCTGCAGAATCTGGTGCCATTCTTCAATGTAGGCGAGCATAACAATATTTTGCTGGAAGGTGCAGACTGGAATGACGGGCTGGATATGGCGGCCCAGCGCGGGGAAAGTGTTACTTTTACCGCTTTCTATGCCAGCAATCTGTATGAGCTCTCCATGCTGCTGCGTACACTCAAGGAACGCAGAGGGCAGAAGACGCTGGAATTGGCTGAAGAAATGTTACTGCTGCTGGATTCGCTGGGGGATGCAGTGGATTATACGTCTGTATCGGCGAAGCTGGAACGGCTGGACCGCTTCTATGCCGCTGCGCCGAATGTGGTAAGCGGAATCCGTGCTAATCTGGATATTGAGCAGGTGGCAGGCGACTTGGCTCAAAAAGCAGAGTGGATCTTTGCCCACCTGCGCAAGAATGAGTGGGTGGAAAGTGAACATGGCGACGGCTGGTTCAACGGCTATTACAACAATGATGGTGGACGGGTGGAAGGAGAAACGGCTGAAGGTGTCCGCATGACACTCACAGGACAGGTATTCCCGCTTCTTGGCCATGCTGCGGCACCAGAACAGATCCCGCACATCATTACAGCTGTGGAACGCAACCTGTTTGACGAGAAAATCGGCTACCGGCTGAATTCCAATTTTGGCGGTATCCAGCAGAATTTAGGGCGTGCATTCGGTTTTGCTTTTGGACATAAGGAGAACGGGGCAATGTTCAGTCATATGACCGTAATGTACGGAAATGCGCTCTATAAACGCGGATATGTGCAGGAAGGACGCAAGGTGCTGGAATCGCTGCATAACTTGAGTGCGAATTTTGAGCTTAGCCGGATATATCCCGGCGTTCCTGAGTATATCAATGAACAGGGCAGGGGCATGTATACCTATTTGACCGGCTCGGCCAGCTGGCTGCTGCTGACAATGGTAACCGAGGTGTTTGGTGTGAAAGGGCAGCTCGGCGATTTACGGCTTGAGCCGAAGCTCGTCAAAGAGCAGTTTGATCAGGAAGGCAAAGCGTCAATCAAGACCATTTTTGCAGACCGCCAGCTGGAAGTCGTCTATACGTCCACAGGCAGCGCCGGATACGCAGAGTATCAAATACACTCTGTAACGCTGAACGGCGCTGAGGTGACGCTTCAGCGCGTCTCAGAAGGTGTTGTGATCCCGCGCGATGTATTGAGTGCCCTGCCGGAAGGGCAGGTTCATCTGCTGCAAGTCGTGCTGGTATAAGAATACAAGATTTACAGGAGCGCCTGTTCCGCCTAATACGGCGCTGCAGGCGCTTTTTGAATCTCATAAATTAGTATTATTGAGGTTAAATCTGCTATAGAGAAAGAAAGGGGAATATAACAAATGCCTAACATTCTCTCGAACGGTATTCTAACTGTAGAGATTGCGGAACCCGGAGCCTATAACGGTACCCGGTTCGACTGGACCGGATTTATTACCCAAGTCACCCTTGAGGAGGGCAAGCATACCTTTTGTGTTCCCGAGAGCCTGGTACCCGGGCACGGCAGCAACGGGGTTGGGCTATGTAACGAGTTCGGCATTTCCCGGGCAATTGGGTATAACGAAGCAGCTGCCGGAGAAAGGTTTCCTAAGCCCGGCGTAGGCCTGCTGCAAAAGCCGGATGAGGAAGCTTATGATTTTAGCCGGACCTATCCTTTAACTCCCTTTAAGATGAGCGTGGAAAGCAGCGGGCAAGAGATTACGTATACGGTTCTTCCCGAGGAGTGCCGGGGGTACAACATGCTATTGACCAAGCGTATATCCCTGGATGGTGACCGGATAAATATTGACTACAAGCTGGAGAATAAGGGAACAAAGCCGCTGCATACGGAGGAATATATTCATAACTTTATAGGAATTAACGGAAGGCTCACCGGGGAAGGCTATGAACTAAGGCTGCCTGGAGCGGCCACCGTTGAGGCGCCAGAGTCCTCCTTCACAGCTGAGCTGCTGCGTACATCCGGAGACAGACTGAGCTGGAATACAGAGCCGGGACGTCCCTTCTACTGCAGGCTGGCAGGGTGGGAGATTGCGGATGACGATTTTTTTTGGGAATTGATTCATCATCCTAGCGGAGTTGGAATCCGTGAGAGCGGGAATTTCCGTCCGGAGCGGATGGCACTCTGGGGTGAGCGGCATGTAATTTCACCGGAAGTTTTTACGGACATCAGCATTTTACCGCGTCACAGCAAGGGTTGGCGCCGAAGCTATCAATTTTTTGCGTTCTGAACTGCAGTGATCTTACGTTCTATGTGAATAATTATACTTGCTGGCGTGTTAGAATGCTGCTATCATATCGATATCCATATTCGTAGGAGAGAAAGGGTGGGGAGCAATTTGAGCAAGAGAGCATACAATTTTAATGCAGGTCCGGCGGCGCTGCCGCTTGAGGTATTGGAACGCGCACAAACGGAGTTTGTAGAATTTCGCGAAAGCGGAATGTCCATTATGGAGATGTCACACCGCGGGGCAATATACGAATCCGTGCATAACGAAGCACAGGAGCGTCTGTTGTCACTGCTCGGCAATCCGGAGGGCTATAAGGTCTTGTTTGTTCAAGGTGGAGCAAGCACACAGTTC
>CAKMKL010000063.1 GCA_927443375.1 uncultured Paenibacillus sp.
ACCTCTAGGCATTCCTACCGTAGAAGACCGTGTCGTGCAAGCGGCAGTCAAGCGTATCCTGGAACCGATCTTTGAAGAACTATTTTTGGACTGTAGTTATGGCTTTAGACCGGGAAGAAGTGCACATATGGCGCTAGAGAAGATCCGCAAAGATCTAACGGACGGGTATGTGTACGTGATTGATGCAGATCTGAAAGCGTACTTCGACACGATTCCGCACGAGAAGTTGATCCAAGCGGTGCGTGAAGAAGTAGTGGACGGAAGCGTACTCGACCTCATTGGACGATTTCTGCAAGCCGGGGTGATGGAAAACGGCAGTTTTCATCTGAATGAGCAAGGCACCCCGCAAGGCGGAGTGGTAAGCCCATTGCTAGCCAATATCTACCTCCATCCGCTAGACAAGCGAATGACGGAACGAGGACACCGGATTACGAGGTATGCGGATGATTTCGTTATTTGCTGTAAGTCGCAAAAAGGAGCAGAGAGGGTGCTCCGGACAGTGGTGCAGTTTCTAGAAAGGGAACTGGGACTGAAGATACATCCAGAGAAAACCAAAATCGTGAACAATATGGAAGAGGCATTTGTCTTTCTAGGGTATGAGTTTATCCGAGGTTCAAGGATGTTACCGTCCGATAAAGCGAAGAGGAAATTCAAAGAACGGGTGAAAGAGATTACGCGCCGAAACCAGACAGTGAGTGTGGAGGAACTGGTAAAGAAGAAGTTGAATGGATACCTGCGTGGCTGGGGCAACTATTACGGGCATGGACAGGATTTCCACTTCTTCCGGGCGATGGATAGCTGGATTCGTCGAAGGCTGAGAGCGGTGCAGCTTAGAAGCTGGCGGAAAATCGGTAAACTACACCGAGAATTACGGCGCAGGGGATACAGGAAGCCGCCCCCCAAGCTTCGAATGACAGCATGGAGAAATTCCAGTAGCTACCACGCGCACTTTGCATTGCCGAACAGTTGGTTTCAAGAGATCGGTCTCTGCTCATTGCTTGACCTATACAAAGAACTTCATCCCCAGAGGGGATAAGCACGGAGGAGCCGTATGCGATGACCCGCACGTACGGATCTGTGAGAGGCCCATGCAATTGCGCATGGGCCTACTCGATTGTGCGCTTCTAACCGCGGGAGCAGGTGCGCTGCCGGCCCAAGCGGGCTACTCCTTCCCGCAGAAATGATTGCGTTTTCTCTTGCAAAGCAAGACAAATAGTGATAAAGTAATATTAAAGAGTTACTTATAGTTAACCATTAATTATAGATAAACTATTACATGGCTTATTAGGAAAGGGAGCGCGCATATGAAGCTGGGAATTATTGCTGCAGTCAACGAGGATAGCTTTGTTCAGGCCAAAAGCAGAGGTTTGAGTTTTCTGGAATTCACCATTAATGAGGGAGATAATGTAGACGAATTTACCAGTCAGGTTGAACAGATCGCTGAGTGGTCTTCCAAGTATGATATAGAGGTCGGATCAATCGGACGCTGGAAATCGCTGCGGATAGACACGCATGGTGCGATTATCCGTGAAGAGCTGGAGCGGTGCTTCAAGCTGATTGATGCTGCAGCCCGGCTGAATTGCCCGAGCTTCGTGGCTGGCTGCAACTATGTGGAAGAGCTGTCGCTGTATGAGAACTGCACGGCGGCGATCGCTTTTTTCAGTGAGCTGATTGCCTATGCCAAGCCGAAGAACGTCGCCGTCTCCTCTTATAACTGCCGTAAAGTAAACTTTGTAAATACTCCGGATATCTGGCGGATCATTCATGGACATCTGCCGGAGCTGGGCATTAAATTTGATCCGTCTCATGCCCGCTTCTTCGGAGGGGACTATCTGCAGGAGACGCTGGACTGGGGCCACCGGTTCACCCATGTGCATCTCAAAGGCTCTTTGCTTGTGAACGGACAGAAGGTGGATGAGCCGCCGGCCGGGATGGACCAGACCGACTGGCCTTCGTTCATAGCTACACTGAGAGCAGCCGGATATGACGGCGGACTCAGCATAGAGCCGCGCAAATCAGCGCTTCCGGATCATCTGGCTGACAAAGGCATTGATTTCTCTGCGGCCTATTTCAAAAAGCTGCTGCTTGAAGATTAAGAAGAGGTGATTACATTGACAGATAAATTAAAATACGCGCTGATTGGCGCAGGAGGCAATGCTGAGAAGAAGCATATCCACGGCTACCTGGCCCTTGAGGATGTTGAGGTTGTTGCCATCTGCGATATTGATGCAGGCAAGGCAGCCCGGATGGCAGAGAAGTACAATGTGCCGGGTGTATACAGTGACTATAAGGAAATGTTCCTCAAAGAACGTCCCGATATCGTCAGCATTGTTACGCCTAACTACCTTCATGCGGAAATTACCGAATTCGCTTTGGCACATGGCGCCCATGTCCACTGTGAGAAGCCGCTTAGCATCAGCAGTGAGGAAGCACTCCGCATTATTGCTGCCCGCGACCGTTCCGGCAAGCAAGTTATGATCGGACTTAACAACCGGTTCCTTAATGAAGCAGTCTTCCTGAAAAAGTGGATTGATGACGGGAACCTCGGCAACATCTACAATGCCAAAGCCGGCTGGATCCGCCGCAGCGGCATCCCGGGCAGAGGAACCTGGTTCACCGATAAGGACCGTTCCGGCGGTGGGGTTATGATTGACCTGGGCGCCCACTATCTGGACCTTGCTCTGTACTTTATGGGCTTGCCCAAGGTTTCCTATGTGACCGGAAGCATCCACCAGAACTTTGTCCATACAACCGCCCGGAACCGCAACGGCTACAAAGGGATTGAAGGCGGACTGTTTAACGTGGAGGACGCGGCAACCGGTTACCTCGGACTGGCAAACGGGGCCAGCCTGTCATTTGATTTCAGCTGGGCCTCCAACATTGAAGAAGACCGTTTCTACGTGGAGCTGATGGGCTCAAAAGGCGGAGCAAGCCTTGTTAACGGGCAGCTGAAGCTCTTCGGCGAAAGCTTGGATATCTGTCTGGATATTACCCCGAAGCTCAAGCTGAACCCGACGCTGCAACTGAAGAACGAGTTCCGTCATTTTGTTGACAGTATCCGGCATAGAGGCAGTACGCTGGTTGCCCCGGCGGAAGACGGCCTGTATTTTGCTGAAATCGTAGATGCTTTCTATCAAAGCGCTGCAGCTGGCGCACCGGTAATTTTGAAGCAGGAGCAGCCGGTAACGGTTGTCAGATAAAGCTGTAATAGTGTACGCGGCATGCGGCATTCCTGAAGGATGATTCAGGGATGGCGCATGTTTTTGTTTACAGCTGAAAACGATTGCAAAATTTAAAAATAACATCTTGCCAAACAAATAAAGAAGTGATATTGTATGAACAGGAAGTTTACTATTAGTAAATGATTTAACAAAAGGTAATTATTAATTGGTAGTAAATAACTTCGAAACCTTTCATTCAGGAGGAACTAACATGAGCAAAAAGTTGAGATTCGGATTCATCGGCTGCGGCGGGATCGCCAATCAGAAGCATTTCCCGGCACTTGCCGCTCTTAGTGAAGAAGCAGAACTGGTAGCATTCTGTGATATCGTCGAGGAACGTGCCGCTAAGGCTGCCAAGCAATACGGGATTGAAAATGCAAGCGTATACACAGATTACAAGGAACTGTTGAAGGACGAAACGCTGGATGTAGTGCATGTCCTGACTCCAAATGTGTCCCACTCCTACATTACGGTTGATGCGCTGGAAGCCGGCAAGCATGTACTGTGTGAAAAGCCGATGGCCATTAGCACCGAGGAAGCACAGAAGATGCTTGATGCCGCCAAGCGTACCGGCAAAAAGCTGACGATCGGCTACCAGAACCGCTGCCGCGTTGATTCACTGGCACTGCATGAAGCCTGTGAAAATGATGAGCTTGGTGAAATTTATTTTGCCAAAGCTCATGCTGTACGCCGGAAAGCCGTTCCGACCTGGGGTGTATTCCCGGACAAATCGAAGCAGGGCGGCGGCCCGCTGATTGATATCGGTACCCATGCACTGGATCTGACCCTGTGGAACATGAACAACTACAAACCAAAAATGGTTGTCGGCTCGACTTACCAGAAGCTGAGTAACAACCCGATGGGCAACATGTTCGGACCTTGGGACCCTGAAACATTTGAAGTGGAAGACTCCGCCTTCGGCTTCATCAAGATGGAGAACGGTGCAACGATTTATCTTGAAGCAGCGTGGGCGCTCAATGTGCTGGATGGCAAGGAAGCCCAGGTTACACTGTGCGGAACCAAAGCCGGTGCAGAAATGCGCGGTAAAGCATTCCTGGATGAAGGATATGTGGTGTTCAACTCTGCACAGCACGGTCAGCTGGTTGAAACCGGCCCGTCTGACGGCGGCGGTGTAGCCTACTTCAGCGGAGAGAGCCGCAGAGCGAACGATGTGGAAGCACGGATGTGGCTGGATGCGCTGATTAACGACAAAGAGCCGCTGGTTAAACCGGAGCAGGCCCTGGTTGTAACACAAATTCTTGAAGCGATCTACAAATCGGCAGAAACAGGCGAGCCGGTATTCTTCTAAAAGAAGGTGTGGTAACAATGAAACTTGGAGTATTCTCTGTATTGCTGCAGCAGCTGCCTCTGGAGGAAGCTTTGGATATCATCGCCTCCAAAGGACTGGACGCTGTGGAGCTGGGAACCGGCGGTTACCCCGGCAATCATCATTGCAAGCCTGATGAGCTGCTGGCTGATGCCGGCAAACTGAAGGCCTTCAAGCAGCAGTTTGAATCCAGAGGGCTAAGCATCAGCGCACTGAGCTGCCACGGCAACCCGCTGCATCCGCAGAAGGCCGTTGCCCGGCAGTACCATGATGAATTCATGAAAACACTCGATCTTGCCGAGCGTCTGGAGGTTCCGGTTGTTGTCGGTTTCTCCGGCTGTCCCGGTGATTCCGATGATGCGAAATATCCCAACTGGCCGGTTGCACCGTGGCCGAACGAATACGGCGAGCTGCTGGCCTGGCAATGGGAGCAGAAGGTTATTCCCTACTGGAAGGAAACCGGGCGCTACGCACAGGACAAAGGGCTGAAGATTGCGCTGGAAATGCACGGGGGCTTCTCCGTCCATACACCGGCTACACTACTGAAGCTGCGCGACGCAGCGGGCGAAGCCATCGGGGCCAACCTTGATCCAAGCCACATGTGGTGGCAGGGCATTGACCCGCTGCAGGCGATCCAGATTCTCGGCCGGGCCGGCGCCTTGCATTACTTCCATGCCAAGGATACGGTAATCGATGGGGTCAACGTCAACCGTTACGGGGTTACGGATATGCAGCCGTATACGGCACTGCTGGACCGGGCCTGGAATTTCCGATCTGTCGGCTATGGCCATGACAGCAAAACCTGGGCTGATTTGATCAGTACACTGCGGCTGGTCGGCTATGATTATGTCATCAGCATTGAACATGAGGATGGACTGATGTCGGTAGGAGAGGGCTTCTCCAAAGCGGTGGATACACTGAAGCCGCTGCTCATCCGTGAGCCGGCAGCAGAGATGTGGTGGGTCTGATCTACAGATAACAACGGGAAAGGAGCTGTGCAATGGAGAAGTCCGGGCATCCTATACTGCGGATTATACCCCGCTTGTCATTACAAACGTCGATTATTACCGAACGGGATTCCGGCTCCGTTGCCAGTCCCGATATCCTGATTGTCTATGTGCTGCGGGGCAACCTGACCGTGCAGCGGCAGGAGCGGAAGCTTGCACTTGGACCGCATGAGTTCATCCTGTTTAATCCGCTTGAGGAGCATAAGCTGAGCGCCGGGAAGGATGTATTAGCCGCCCGGTTCAGGGTTCCCCAGGAGCTGCTGACATTCTTCGGCGGCCAGGAGGAGACAAGGTTATTCTGCTGCTCCGTGCGGGAGCGCAAGGAAAGCGACGATGAGCTGCGGAGCATGTTCACAGAAATTCTGCAGGGGCGCATCCGGAATAAAACGATGCATCCTGTTGTGGAAATTAAACTGACCTTCGAGCTGCTTCATCTGCTGCTAAGCCATTATACGGTAAAAACAGCAGCATCCGGCTCGATGCTTACGCCTAACAAGCCTAATCAGCGGCTGATGGAGATCTGCTCTTATATGCTGGCGAACTACCGGCAGCCGCTGACTCTGAATGAAGTAGCCGAACAGCACTATGTATCCGTACCCTATCTCTCCAAGTCGTTCAAAAAAGAAACAGGCATGACGTTCTCGGAATACCTGAACCAGATCCGTCTGGATCATGCGATGGCCCATCTGCTCTACACAGACCAGCCGATTACGCGGATTGCGCTGGACAGCGGGTTCCCGAGTCTGACCGCGTTTAACCGGGTCTTCCGGGAAGCGTATCAGCTGACACCGTCCCAGTACCGGAAGGCGGCACTGGAATCCGGCCCGGCACGCTCAAGTGAAGAGGAAGGCTCAGCGCTTGCTGCAAGTGCAGATTTGGAAGAGCTGGAAGTGCTGATCAGCAAGCACAATACGCAGGATGCCTCCATTGTTACGGTTCAGGCTGTGCCGGAGCAGGCAGCCAGCTATAAAAGAGTCTGGAAGGAAATCATCAACATCGGCTATGCCCGCGATCTGCTGAATTCCGATTTGCAGGAGCAACTGCCGCTGATCCGTACCGATCTGGGCTTCACCTATGCCCGGGTGTGGGGGATCTTCAGCGACGAGATGATGATCGAGGACCCGTCCGACCCGGATAACGGCTATAACTTCAGCAATGTCGATAAGCTGATCGATATTCTGATCCGCAACAATCTACGGCCGTACCTTGAGCTGGGCGACAAGCCGAAGCTGATCCAGAAGAATGCCGCCCAGAAGATGGGGAAGGCTCCTGCGGTACACCGGCAGAGAGGGGCGGAGGAATGGAAACGGCTGATCCGCTCCTTTCTCATTCACTGCATTAACCGCTACGGCAGCGAAGAAGTGGAGAGCTGGTATTTCGAGCTGTGGCACTCCAGCAAGCATGCGTTTCTGTTTGAGGAAGTGGACCATCTGGTCAGCACCGCTTACCAGCCGGGTGAAATGGAGCAATGGTTCAATGATTATTTTGTCCGGTTTGATCAGACCTGGAGGGAATTGAAGGAACTCCTGCCGGCTGCAAGACTTGGCGGCTGCGGTCTGAGTATGGATCTGGAGGGGCGTTTTCTGCCGCTTCTGGTGGACAAGTGGAGCTGCAGGGAGATCGTTCCGGATTTCCTGTCCGTCTATCTCTATCCGTATGAGTTCACAGCGCCTGCTGACGGGAGTACCCCGGTGTTCGCACATTCAGCCGATGAACAATGGATTCTGCACACCATCCAGGCGGTCAGACAGTCGCTGGCCGATCATGGACTGGAAGATTTACCGCTGCATGTATCGGAGTGGAACTTCAGTATTTCGAGCAGGGACCCGCTCAATGACAGCATCTTCAAAGCATCCTATATCCTCAAAAATATGACGGATGTGCTTGGCGAGCAGGTGCTGATGGGCTACTGGCTCTACTCTGACATTTTCAGCGAGTTCCGGGACTCCCGGCTGCTGCTGCACGGCGGAGCAGGGCTAATCTCCAAAAACGGGATCAAAAAGCCTGCTTACTATGCATTCGCTTTCCTGAACCGGATGGGCAAGCACCTGATCGGCCGGGGCCGGGATTACATGCTGACCAAACGCAGCGGTGACCGTTACCAGCTCCTGTGCTTTCATTACCGGCATTCCGATTTGAGCGGTTACGGGGAGTCAGAGCCTGTACCTGTGCCGGATGAGCTTCAGGAGCCGGGAACCGTATCTAAGCCGCTGGAGCGTAAATTCCGGCTTGAGGGTCTGAAGGACGGCAGCTACCGGCTGAAGCGTTCCTCTGTCAGCAGCGAGCGGGGCAGCATTCTTAGAGAGTGGAAAAAATTCGGCGCTGTCCACGATATCCGGCCTGATGAAATTATGTTTCTGAAGCAGATCTGTGTGCCGGACATTTCCGTAGAGCATGTAGAGGTGAAAGGCGGAAGAATAGAGATCAACAGTTCACTCCGCGCTCACGAAATGTGTCTGATCGAGCTGGAGCTGAGAATGGATACGTTATAACAAATTATTTTATGAAAGAAACGAGGGGTAAACATGTCCAGTATTAAACGGGCAGTAAGCTTGTACAGCTACCAGGATGAATATGTGCGCGGCAAATTGACGCTGGAAGGCTGTCTGCAGGAGCTGGCGGAGATTGGTGTGAAAGGGGTAGAGGTCATCACGGACCAGATGTTCCACAACACGCCGGAAACCGACGATGCGAGCATCAAGAACTGGAAACGGATCGTTAAGGAAACGGGAATCGTTCCGGTCTGTAACGATATTTTTATCAATACAAATCTGTATCATAACCGCATGCTGACCAAGAAAGAGAACCTGGATTTCCTGAAAAAAGAGCTGGTTCAGGCTAGCAAGCTCGGGTTCCCGATGGTCCGTCTTGTTTCCGCCACACCGGCCGATATTATTGAGGAAGCACTACCGCTTGCCGAAGAGCTGAATGTCATTTTGGCGCTTGAAGTGCATGCGGGAATGGCTTTTGACAATGCAATGACCAAGAAATTTACCGACATCATGTTCAAGCTGAATTCGCCTTATCTGGGTCTGGTCGTGGATACAGGGATTTTCTGCCGCAGACATCCGCGGGTATCCACAGCCTTTTTCCTCGACCAGGGCTTGAATCCTGAGATTGTAAAATATATCGACGATATCTTTGCCAGCGGTGATGATCCTTTGGAGCTATCCCATAACAAGCTGCCGGAAGATTTGGAAAAAATGGTTCGTTCCCGCATCGACAGAGAATACATTCTCTTCGCGGGCGGATACGAGAACAAGGATTTCTCCGTTCTGGACCCTTATATGCCGTATGTGAAGCATTTCCACGGCAAGTTCTGGGAGATGACCGAGGAAGGCACAGAATACTCCATTCCGTATAAGGAATTAATCGAGTATCTGAAGGAAAAAGGCTACGAGGGTTACATTGCCAGCGAATATGAAGGCGGCCGGTTTGCCCTTCCGGGAACCGAGATCGATGCAGTAGCCCAAGTGAGAAAGCAGCAGGACATGCTGCTTTCCTATATCTAAGCAGAGGAGAGATAAGGATATGTTCGATAACTACGTCTTAACAGATAACAGTCTTGAGAATGTTAAAAATGACGGCGAAATCACCGGCTACAAAATGCGTACGCGCATTACCTATTATCGCGGTATTCCGCTTTCTATGGTTCATGATATCCAGGTTGAGGTGGACGGGCAGGAAGTCCCGCGTGAGAGCATCCGTTTTTCACCGGACGGGGAGATTTATTTTACACTGGAAGAAATGAAGACCGTAACCAGCTATAAATGGGAATACGGGCAAGAGGGCGTTGTGTATGTAGAGCAGCCAGGCGGGCTTGCGCCGGGTGAGCATAAGATTAAGCTGACTCAGGTTTCGCGCGTGGCCTACATCCCGGTGCCTTTCTCCGGAACACAGACGAAAACCCTTACTGTAAATTAATGATTTTTTAAGTGAATAATGGAAGAGTAAGGCGGCTTTTGATATTGAAGCCTTTCCGGAAACTTATCCGGAGAGGTTTTTTTATCTTTTCTACAGGTATCACGTCAGCAGCGGTGCTCAAAAAGCCAAATCTCTTTAATCTCATGAACTCTGGCCGCTTCGGACTCGATACCGGGGGGGAGGAAAGGACGCAGCGGGAGATTGCGAAGGAGCTGGGGATTTCGCGGAGTTATGTTTCGCGGATTGAGAAGCGAGCACTGATGAAGCTGTACCATGAGTTCTATAAGGCGAAGCGGTGAGGTAAGAAATTGCCTGTAGGAATGAGACTTCAAATGTCTCGATCCTGCAGGTTGTTTGTGTTCTTTAACAGTTAGCTGTCAGAATTCCCCCACTTCTCTAAGTGGCGGGATGAATGTCAGCGGTCTTTCTCATTGACAAATATAACCTGAAATATTACAGTGAACATATTCAGTCGTATTAAAAAATAGGTTGTGATATCAGTGGAATTAGATACAAATAATCATTCAGTATTCTCTCTTCATTATCACCTTGTTCTAGTCGTAAAGTACCGCAGAAAAGTAATAGACAATGAAATATCTGATCGGTTAAAAGTGATATTTGAGTCTATTCAGCCCAATTACAATATCACCCTACAAGAATGGAAGCATGATAAGGATCATGTTCATATTCTTATGAAAGCTCACCCTAATAGCGACATTTCCAAATTTCTGAACGCTTACAAAAGCGCTTCCTCTCGACTAATTAAGAAAGAATTTCCTATTATTCGTCAACAGTTATGGAAGGAATATTTCTGGTCAAGAAGCTATTGTCTAATCACGACTGGCGGAGCGCCTATTGATGTCATCAGAACCTACATTGAATCACAAGGTCAGAAATGAGGTGAACATGTGTTAAAGGCTTACAAATATCGAATCTATCCTACCCACGAACAAGAGCTGTATTTGGCTAAGGTGTTTGGCTCTGTTCGCTTCATCTACAATAGAATGCTTGCAGATAAGATTGAGCATTACAAGCAAACTGAAACGATGCTCAAAAATACACCAGCACAATACAAAAAGGATTTCGACTGGCTGAAAGAAGTGGATAGCCTTGCTTTAGCCAATGCCCAGCTTAACTTAGACAAGGCTTATAAGAACTTCTTCCGCGATAAGAAAGTGGGATTTCCTAGATTCAAGAGTAAGAAGACAAATAGTCATGGCTTCACAACAAATAACCAAAATGGGACAGTTGCTATTAAAGATGGATATCTCAAAATTCCCAAACTAAAAACTAAAATCAAAATCAAGTTGCATCGTCAATTCATGGGACTTATTAAATCATGCACGATTTCCAAAACACCAACGGGAAAATATCATGCTTCCGTATTGGTTGAAACGGATGTCATCCCATTACCCAAATTGGACACTAAGATTGGTGTTGATCTTGGACTGAAAGACTTTGCTATTACTTCACATGGCGAAATCATACCTAATCCTAAATACTTGCGTAAGTCTGAAAAGCGATTAGCCAAGTGGCAAAAGGACTTGTCACGAAAGAAGAAAGGGAGCCATAACCGATATAAAGCAAGGCTGAAAGTCGCCAAGCTACATGAAAAAATAGCAAATCAACGTAAAGACTTTTTACACAAAACGTCCACCCAGATGATAAACGATAACCAAGTGATCGTTATGGAAGACTTGCGTGTAAAGAACATGATGCAGAACCATAAGCTATCTAAAGCCATATCCGAAGTCTCATGGAGTATGTTCAGAGAAATGCTTACCTACAAATCGAAATGGTACGGTAGAGAATTAATGATTGCCCCAAAAAACTTTGCAAGCAGTCAACTATGTTCCTATTGCGGCTACAAGAATGCAGAGGTAAAGAGCCTGGCTGTACGTCAATGGTCCTGCCCTGCATGTCATACGGAGCACGACAGAGACAGGAATGCTGCTATGAATCTTCTGAAACTAGTCATGTAAATGGCACTTGGCGGGTTAGGAACTAACCTATAAGCTTGGGTAAACTTGGAGCAGTAGCTCTATTGACCAAGAAGCACCCACCTCTTAGGTGGTGTGTAGTTCACGAAGATATAGAATGCGCTGTACTGTGGTATACTCGAACTATAAGTGGAAAGTGAGGTGTTTGTGTAATGATGAATCTTACGAAGGACCTTGCTAAATTGATCCGGTTAACGGGTGACCGGGCGAAGTTGGATGCTAAAGCAAATGGAACATATATAGTATATAAGACAAATGAGGGGCAAATTGTTAGAGAATATAGTACGGGTAAAATCGAGAAAATGAATGAACAGGATTTCATCCATGAATGAGACAAAGGCAACGATGTTTGTGTTTGCAGGTAATAATGGAAGTGGTAAGAGCACAATCCGCAACTTGATTGTTGACCGGCTTGGAGTAAGTGTAAATATTGATCCGGATGCACTAGCCCGTAAAATTAATAATGGATATCCTGAAAAGAGTAAAGTATCTGCTGGGAAAGAAGCTATAAGAATAGCCAGGGAGTGTATCCGAAATAAGTGGGATTTCACTGTGGAAACTACTTTAGCGGGTGGTAACGTTATAAGGCAGATGAGGGATGCAAAGGAACAAGGCTTTGAAATCATTATGTTTTATGTGGGACTAGGGGATGTTCGGCTTAATATTGAACGTGTTGCTATGCGTGTAAAGAACGGTGGTCACCATATTGAAACCGAAGATATTGTTAGACGCAATGTAACAAGTATGAATAATCTGGTATCTCACTTAGACCTGATTGATCAATTAATTGTTGTAGATAATAGTAAAGCTGATGGGGAGGTTATTATTGAAGCGGATAAAAGCGGGATAAACTATTATTTAAATGAACTACCTGAATGGGTCAACATAATCGATAAACAATTACAGATTAAATACAAAACGTTAAAATAACCAATTCGAATCGGAAACGATCGTGATTGGTTTATTTTTTTGACATCGCATCGTGTCCACAACCTCAAAAAATTCGACAACACAGGCGAAGACATGGAGGACCTCAACTCCATCGGCACCATCGGGCTGATCAAGGCCATCGAGAGCTACCGCCCGAATAAAGGCACGAAGCTCGCCACTTTTGCTGCCCGCTGTATTGAAAACGAAATCCTCATGCATTTGAGATCGCTTAAAAAGACCAAAAAAGACGTATCCCTGCATGATCCAATCGGGACGGACAAGGAAGGCAATGAGATCACACTGATAGATATTCTTGGCTCTGACGCAGATGATATCGTTAAGGAAGTGGATTTGAAGATCGAGAAGAGTAAGATATATCGTAATCTGGATATTTTGGATGACCGGGAGAAGGAAGTTGTTGTTGGCCGATTCGGCCTTGACACCGGCGGGGAAGAGCGGACGCAGCGGGAGATTGCGAAGGATCTCGGGATCTCGCGGAGTTATGTGTCGCGGATAGAGAAAAGGACACTCATGAAGCTGTATCATGAGTTTTATAAGGCGAAGCGGTAACCGATTTACAGAGTAATATACGTTATTAAAAGGCTCTTTACTTAGCGACTTATACGGATGAGTTGCTTTTGTTTTTTAGAAGTGGGATTTAGAAATTATCGGTCATTGCAATTAGGAGGCTTAATGATGGCGACATATAAAGAAATATTTGATCTTCATGTTCAATAGCTCCGTATATACGAAAAAAACGAAAACTATCAAGGTGTCTATCAAAACCAAATAAATTATTTTAAGAGACAACTTTTTCTTACGGAAGATATAGTCCAGCGAATTTTTGTGTTGAACCAACTCGTAAAAATCCATGAGAAGGGAAGGGAGCAAATTGTTAAGTGGTGTTCTGAAGAATACTTCAAATAAGGATTCCAAAAAAGTAGTACCAATATAGACGCCGTATCGAAAAGCGGTTGCTTGTTTGTATGTAGATTCTTTCCTGTGAGAGTAATATTTACACTGTAACATATCGATCCAAAACCTTTAAAAATTCGATGTTACGGGTGAAGACATGGAGGACCTGATCTCCATTGGCATCATTGGGTTGATTAAAGCCATCGGGAGCTAACGGCCGAACAAATGAAAATTCATAAAAATATAATTCCAGTTTGATGACTACATATATTCATGAAAATTAGGCTCATTGATTACAAGACTCTAAGGTACTGTATCAATCGTTCTAGGATTTTAATATCAAGCACTTTTCTATCGAGTGTAGACTTTTGGGAAATAATGTGATTATATAGAAAAGTAAACGATTACGTAAACGATTACATATTGGAAGGATGAATTTATGAAGAGGGATAAGGTAAATATGGGCAAGCTGCTGCGAAATCGGTTTATGGTGGGGATTCTGTTATCTATGACTTTTTTACAGCTTGGAGTTTGGGTCAGAAACTTTGCGGTTTTGTTGTTTGTGATGGAGAAGACGAACGGAAGTGCATTAGCTGTATCCCTGACTTCTGTTGCTGAATTTGCGCCAATATTTATTTTCTCCTTTATAGGAGGCGTATGGGCAGACCGAATGAAACCCAAAAAAACTATGGTCTGGTGCGATATAGGCAGCGCGGTTTCGGTTGCATTCGTTCTGCTGGCATTGCTGCTTGGAACATGGAAGGCCGTTTTTTTGGCAACACTTGTCTCTTCAATATTGTCACAGTTCTCTCAGCCATCGAGTATGAAGTTGTTTAAGAGGCATGTGCCGGAGGACCAGCTTCAGACTGGAATGTCCATGTTTCAGTCAGTAATGGCCGTCTTTACGTTGCTAGGACCGGTACTGGGGACGCTATGTTATTATCAATTCGGCATTTCGGTCTCTATCGCTCTGGTTTCTGTTTGTTTCCTCCTATCGGCTGCGGTCTTATCTTTTTTGCCAGCAGACACTAAGTCCGACAAGATGGAGCATTCAAATAGTTTGAGGATTGAAATGGCTCAAGGCCTGCACTATATCAGGGAGAGACGAAGTCTGCTTATTTTGGGAACATGCTTTTGCTGTACTGGTCTTGGTATCGGGTTTATCCAGCCCTTAGGTATCTTTCTCATTACGGAAAGACTCGGTTTGCCAAAGGAATATTTGCAGTGGATGCTCTCTTTGAACGGGATGGGGATGATTCTCGGCGGAGCTCTAACGGTAATGCTGAGCAAAGTCATGCCGGCCCGCTCTCTGCTTGCTGTCGGTTTAGCGGTCAATGCGCTGTGTATGGCGATATCAGGACTATCGACGTTTATGTGGATTACGTTCTTAGCCCAATTTTTCATCGGCATGGTTACACCCGGCTTTCAGGTAGCGGTTCAGACATTGATTCTGAAGAATACGGACCAGGCTTATGTTGGCCGGGTGAATGGCATCCTTTCCCCTCTCTTTATGGGCTCAATGCTAATCACGATGAGTATGTCGGGATGGCTGAAGGATCAGTTGTCCATTATAGTGATGTATCTGTTAGCCGGTGTGTTTTTTGGAGTCGGACTTCTGATTACTGCGCGTTTGTTTCGAAAGGAGACGTTGCCTGAGGCCAAAGGAATGAACACCTTCTAGAGTCTCCACTACTAATATACAGAGAAGGGAAAGGCATTTTTTTTCAGATGATAAATAATCAAGGATTGATCTACCATTGGTCTTTTGACGAAGCAAGTGGAAAGGAAGCGCTGGATCACGTTACCGGAATCAGAGATAAGATTGAATATGTGTTGAACGAAGCTCGGTATAACGATTCGCATGAAGGCGATATGTTGGGAATCCGGGTAGAACTGGAGGCGGGAAAGTGCACACAAATGGGAATGAAATTCCGCTGCTCTCCCGGTAGCGAAGAAGAAACGTTGCTCTGTTATGACAGGAAGGAATCGGTTTTGACTGTGGACCGGAACAAATCATCACTGGACGAGTTGGCAGATTGGGATCGAGGGTTCAAGGCGGAAGGCTGGAGTTAAACGGCGAGAATTTAATGTTGCAAATTTATCTTGACCGTTCAATGGTAGAGGCTTATGCTAACGAACTTAAGAGCTTGACGATTCGCGTTTATCCGAGTCGTCCGGATGCTCTTGGTATACAAATCTGGGGCGACGGTACCCTAACAGTAAAATCGATGGGGATCTGGGAAATGAAACCTGTGTTTGAGAGCTAGTCTCATGAACAAAGGAGTATTCTGCGATGAAGTCTATTTTTCGCCTGTTTGCTCAAAATCCTCACTTATCTATAACGAAAATAATTAATCCAAGCAGGAAAACGATGATGTGGAGTGCGATTCACTGGTTTCTTAGCGTTGTAGAACTTTTGACTGTCCAGATAAAAAGAGGTAACTGTTATTAAACGCAAAGGAAACATTTTTTAAATCTCAGCATTCATTGATAATTTCCTCACATTCTTAAAGTGTTGAAAATAAATGGTCATCTTAAAAAATTAATACGTCTACACTAGAATTTCGCTTATCTTCTGAACTTCATAACTATAGAAAAAAACTCACTTTTAGTAAAAATACAATCACAATAATATTTGACAAAAGCTTCTAGTGAAAATATATTATATAGTAAGTAATCGTTTACTTCAATGAACACAGTGGGAATAACCATTGAGGTATCGGATATGCTTAATGCGAAACGAGACAGGTGTAGTGTAGATGACTGAAAAAAAGAATGTCAGTATTAAAGATGTGGCTATAAGGGCGAATGTATCTACAGCTACTGTTTCACATGTCATTAACGGGACTCGGTTTGTGTCCAATGAAACGAAACAGAAGGTGCATTTTGCAATGAATGAGTTGAACTTCCGAATCAATTCAGTAGCGCGTTCACTACGCAGCCGCAGGTCATATATTATTGCGTTTCTTGCACCCCTACTTGCTTCTGAAACTTCCAACTTTTATTTTATGTCGGTAGCAGCCGGAGTTCAAAGTGTATTGAAACAAAAGGGCTATCATCTTATTTTGAGTGATTCTAGTGATAATGTTGAAGCAGAAAACAAAGAAATCAGTATGTTTGATTCACAAATGATTGACGGACTGATTGTGGCTCCGGCCAGCAGGGATTGTGATTATGAACAGTTATTCGGGGATTATCCTGTCGTTTATATTGATCGGGTCCCTGATCATTGTGAACGGGATTCTGTCCTTATTGACAACAAAACTGCAACTAAGGAAGCCGTACAGAAGATTCTAGACAAAGGCCACCAAAGAATTGCTTTTTTATCCGGCCCTCTTTCGGTAACGACAACGATTGAACGATATGAAGGTTATACTGAAACGTTAATTAATGCAGGCCTTGAATTGGATGATTCGTTGATTCGTATTGGAGAGGTGAGCTTTGAGAACGGATACAGTAACATGGGGGATTTGCTGGAGATGAAACCAACAGCTATTTTTGTGACGGATAATGTGATGGCAATGGGCGCAATGACGTATTTGCAGGATCATTCGATCCGTATACCGGACCAGTTGGCGGTTGTTGGATTCGATGATGTTCAGTGGACAAGGGTAACTCATCCGCCGTTAACGGTTATTCAACAGCCGTCATTCCAGCTTGGAGTAAAAACTGCTGAAGTGATATTGCAGAGAATTGAGGATGGCATTTCCGGAAAAGAAGAACATCGCTTACAAGCAAATTTCATAGTCAGACAATCGCTCTGACTTTTTTTATTCTTTAAGTAATCGATTACGTAAACGATTAATTCTTTCGCTATCGGGGATTTTTTTATGCAGGATTCCTCCTCAGTGTAAAGAGTTTTTTTAAGCAGATTATGTAAGCGTAATCATTCTGTGCTTGGATTGCAGAAATTTATTCTGAGAGGGGGTGATGCATACCGCAAAGTGTATTGAAATTCAAATTTTTGTTGCTTGAAGGGAGACGGCTTAAAATTCATTGCCGGGTACGAAGGAGAACATTACGTGATAAAGTGGGAGGGTGTTTTGTGGTAAAAAATGTACAGTTAAAACGAGTATTGGTTGGTGTGCTAGCTGCTTTGTTAATGGTGCCGTATGGGATCTATACACCTAAAGCCGAAGCTGCGACTGCTAAAATTGCAGAATGGAACTTTGATGAGGGA
>CAKMKL010000064.1 GCA_927443375.1 uncultured Paenibacillus sp.
TGAAAGAGCTTAAGACCGTTCGGGAAGCAACCGTGGAGAAGGATTTCCCCGGAGTCGTCAATATCACCGTCGCAGAGTTCCCGGCAGTAGCTTACGAGTTAGATCAGCAAGGCACTCTGGAAGCTATTCTCTCCAGCGGAGCGGCGGTCAAGGTAAATGAGACTGGGATTGCAGTGGAGAAGCCTATTTTGACGAACTGGCAGGCCGATGACCCGTTCAAGGCCAAGCTTTGCCAAGCATTAGCCAACATTCCGAATGAATTGACCAGTGACATTTCCGAGATTGTACCCTCACCAACCTTATCCTTCCCGGACCGGATTAAACTGTACACACGTTCGCATTTTGAAGTGATTACGGCGATCTCCCTGCTGAAAGATAAAGTAGAATATCTGAATCAGGTGATAGAGACGGAACAGCCCGGGCTGATCAAGATGCTCGAAGCTGATACTTATGTTCCTTTCATTGCCGAAAATGAGGACAAAGAGGTCATACAAGAGTAAATAGTCCCTACTAATAATGCGGAAAAAATGCTACAATCTGTTTTACGGGCAATCAGCTGTATCCCTCTTTTTTCTGCGGTTTTTTTGAAAGTAAAGCCGAAATATGGATGTTATTCCTTTATTAATCTTATTTTACTTGTGATATCGCTTCGTATCCTGTTTTTTGGCAGATACCTCTATACCACAGTGTATAAACCATATTATCCCATTCAAAAAAATTGTAGAAAAAAGAGGGAAAGGAATAGGGATGTTGAATATGTACAAGGAAGCTTTCCGGAACCGGAAATCGTTTGTTTCATCAGCATCATATTTTATTTAGATTATAACAGGAGGTGCCATAGGGCTTGAGCAACAATGACATCATTGTTAGTTTGGACATCGGTACATCCAAAGTTCGGGCAATTATTGGGGAAGTAACTAATGGAACCTTTAATATTATTGGCGTTGGATCTGCTGATTCGGAAGGAATACGCAAAGGTGCGATTGTAGATATCGATCAGACTGTGCAATCGATCAAGAGTGCCGTGGAACATGCGGAGCAAATGGTCGGTATTCAAATATCCGAGGTCTATGTCGGAATATCCGGCAATCATATCGGGCTGCAATCCAGCCATGGCGTCGTAGCCGTTCAGAATGAGGACCGTGAAATCGGCGAAGATGATATCGAACGCGTAATCAAAGCAGCAGAGGTTATTGCTCTGCCGCCTGAGCGTGAAGTTATCGATGTTGTCGCCAAGCAATATATCGTCGACGGCCTTGAAGGAATCCAGGATCCCCGGGGAATGATCGGTGTTCGTCTGGAAGTAGAGGCGACGATTATTACGGGGGCTAAGACGCCAATACATAATCTGCTTCGCTGTGTAGAGAAATCAGGACTGAAAGTTAAGGATCTTGTGCTGATGTCTCTGGGAGCCGGCGGATTGGCGCTTTCCAAAGATGAGAAATCTATGGGAGCGGTACTGGTTGACATCGGTGCCGGCTCTACGACGATAGCCGTATATGAAGAAGGTTCCCTTTGTGCAACCTCCACGATCCCGATCGGCGGAGAATTTGTAACCAATGATATCGCGTACGGACTCCGTACACTTACAGATCAAGCGGAAAAGGTAAAGCTGAAATACGGCTGCGCCTGGATAGACGATGCTGCCGCAGATGTTGTGTTTAAAGTGCTCCGCATCGGCAGCAATGTGGAAAAGGAATTCAATCAGGAAGATTTGGCAGCTATTATTGAACCGAGAGTTCAGGAAATCTTCCACTTGATTCGTCAGGAAGTGAAGCGGTTAGGTTACAATGAGCTTCCTGGAGGTTATATACTTACGGGTGGTACTGTATCCATGCCGGGTGTACTAAAAGCAGCTCAGACTGAGCTATCTGCTTCTGTGCGGATTGCTGTTCCTGATTATATCGGAGTGCGAGACCCCGGCTTTACCGGCGGCGTAGGCATTCTGCATAACGTCGTCCGCCGCTTCCGCGGCCGGGGTCCTGGTGGCGGAAGCGCCAATAAGAAGACGGTCAACCGAAGCAAGCAGAGCGCCGCTCCAAACCAGGAGATCGATAAGAAGCCAGGTTTGGTCGAGCGTCTAAAAAATATGTTTAGCGAGTTCATATAAGTGTAGGTCCAGATATACTTGGACTGGCCATCCAAGCACTATTCGAGGGGGAGATGGAATCAATATGTTGGAATTTGATTTTGAAATGGAGAGCTTGGCGCAAATAAAGGTCATCGGCGTGGGCGGCGGCGGAAGCAATGCTGTTAACCGGATGATCGAAAATGGCGTTCAGGGTGTTGAATTCATCACGGTAAATACAGATGCCCAAGCGCTGCATATGGCCAAATCGGAGCATAAATTGCAAATCGGGGACAAGCTTACCCGGGGACTTGGCGCAGGAGCCAATCCTGAAGTAGGCAAGAAAGCGGCCGAGGAGTCCCGCGATCTGATTTCGAATACACTTAAGGGTGCCGACATGGTTTTTGTTACCGCAGGAATGGGCGGAGGTACCGGTACTGGCGCAGCACCTGTGATTGCCGAAATTGCCAGAGAGTGCGGAGCACTCACTGTGGGTGTTGTTACCCGCCCGTTTACATTTGAAGGAAGAAAACGTTCGAACCAGGCTGAGCTGGGTATCGAGGCTTTGAAAGAAAAAGTGGATACCTTAATTGTCATTCCTAATGACCGCCTGCTTGAAATCGTCGATAAGAAAACACCGATGCTGGAAGCATTCCGCGAAGCGGATAATGTACTCCGCCAGGCTGTACAGGGTATTTCGGACCTTATCGCTGTTCCGGGACTTATCAACCTCGACTTTGCTGACGTGAAGACGATCATGACAGAACGCGGCTCTGCGCTTATGGGGATCGGAATTGCCACCGGTGAGAACCGTGCCTCTGAAGCAGCCCGCAAAGCCATCATGAGCCCGCTCCTCGAGACTTCTATTGAGGGTGCGCGCGGTGTTATTATGAATATTACAGGCGGCTCCAACCTCTCCCTGTATGAGGTGAATGAGGCGGCTGAGATCGTTACCTCAGCTTCGGACCCTGAAGTAAATATGATTTTCGGTGCCATCATCGAAGAGAGCATGAAGGACGAAATCAAGGTTACGGTTATTGCTACCGGCTTTGAGCATAAGCCTTCGCCGGTTGCACCAGCACGCCGTCCTGCGGCAAGCAGTGAGCCTGCAGCAGACAAAAATGCTAATCTGCGTCCGTTCGGGAATCAGACGGCCTCTGATCAGCTGGATATTCCGACCTTTTTGCGCAACCGCACACGCGGGAATAACGATTAATCATTAGCCACAACTATATACCTTTACGGAAGCACCGTATCCACCTGGCCGAATGCTGGGAACGGATACGGTGTTTTTTTGCTTTTTCAGCTGATATAATATGGATACGGGAGTGGATACGCAAGATGGAGCTGCTTGATCCCCGGGTGGATTTTGTATTTAAAAGAATTTTTGCAAGCGAAAGTAATAAGGATGTTCTGCTGGCTTTTCTGAATCGTGTGCTGCTCGATGCCGGCGACCCGCCGCTGCAGGAAGTGGTGCTGCTCAATCCGTATACAGACAAAGACGACCCGCTGGATAAGCAGTCGATCTTTGATATTTGGGCTAAGACGGTTGATGGCAGGCTGATCAATATCGAAATGCAGCTGTTTAACCGGTACGACATGGAGAAGCGGACCTTGTATTACTGGAGCAAACGGTATTCAAGTCAGCTTCAGATCGGCGGTAAATATACAGAACTCAAGAAATGCATAACGATCAATATTTTAAATTATAGTGTTTTGCCTAATGAGCATACCCATAGTGTGTTCCATCTGCGGGAGGACGACAGCGGTGCAACACTTACTGACGATATAGAAATTCATTTTCTGGAGCTGCCTAAGCTGAATACAACGGCCGTCCCTGGTGAAGAAGGGCTGGTCAACTGGCTGCTGTTTTTGAAAGGAAACGATAATTCGAATTGGGAGGTATTGCGTATGAACGAACCGGCATTAAGAAAAGCAATGGAAACACTGGAATTTTTAAGTCAGGATTCCGAAGCCCGGCGTAAATATGAAGACCGCCAGAAATTTCTGCACGATGAGGCTTCACAAAGAGACGGCGCTCAAAGAGAAGGTTTTGCTAAGGGGATGAAAGAAGGAATGAAAGAAGCCAAACTGGAGGTGGCCCGAAAATTGCTGCAAATGGGATTGGATCTCCCAGCCATACAGACGGCGACCGGCCTGACGGAAGAAGAATTGAAATCTATTAATTGAATACCGCTCATTTGAAGCCAGCCCTTTCAAGGTTGGCTTTTTTTGCGTGCGCCGTGCTATAACTCGACAAAAAAACCTTCAGAATGCCCCCCATGTTTAGACAGACTTTGAATGCGAGACTTTCTATACTAATCATATCGTCCAAAAAAGAGAGCCTGCTTCCGGCTCCGGATAGGCAGGTGAATGCGCTGGTAGTTTATATTGACTTGATTTTCGCTGCCAATCTGCTGATCGATGGAGTGCTCTTATGGCTGACAGGCTGGCTGGTCAAAGTTAAAGTCCCCTGGTGGAGGCTGGCTCTCTCCGCGCTGGTTGGCGCATTGTATGTGGTAATGATGTTCGTACCGGAGCTCTCTTTTCTCTATACCTTTCTGATTAAGTTCGGATTGTCGGTTCTGATGCTATGGATTGCTTTCGGGTTCAAGAGTCTGCAAAGCTATCTGCGCGCATTGGGAGCTTTTTATGTGATTAATTTTGCAGCGGCCGGCGGTATTGTTGGTGTTCACTATTTGCTGCAAAGCTCCGGGGACATCTGGAACGGTATTCTGTTTACCTCCTCGGGAGGTCAAGCTTACCGGCTGAAAATCGGTTTTTGGTTCGTGCTCGCTGCACTTCCGCTAATTCTGCTGCTCTTCAAGCTGGTTCATTCTTCGCGGATCCGCAGAGAGCAGCTGGATTCCTATATCGGTGAGGTGTCTGTGGAGATTGAGGGCGTAACCGTTGTCTGTCCGGGCCTGCTGGATACGGGAAACCGGCTGAATGATCCATTGACGCGGATACCGGTAATGGTTATGGAGGCTTCACTTTGGGAAACTCATCTGCCGGCTTCCTGGAAAGGCAAGCTGACGCAGATGAGTGCGGACAAACTTCTGCTGGAAACGGACGGGCAGTCTTTTGCTTGGCAGGACCGGATGCGGCTTGTACCCTACCGGGGAATCAACCGCGGGGCGGCGTTTATGCTCGCGCTGAAGCCTGATCTGGTGAAGATAAAGCTTGGTGAGGAGATCTTCTGCAGTAAAAGAGTGCTCATCGGGCTGGATGGCGGGACACTGTCGGGAGACGGAGCGTACCGGGCGGTCATACACCCTGACTTAGCCCAAAAAGAGCACACCGCTGAGGCGGCAGTGCCTTGTTGATAATGGGGAAGAGGATGAGATAAGGAACATCGGGGGAACTGTGTACTTCTTGGAGGAGGAACAATAATGGTCAAATGGAAGCTTGCGCTGCAGCTGCAGTACTACCGCATGCTGTTTCTGCTGGGTCTGAAAAGCCAGGAAATCTATTATATCGGCGGAAGTGAGGCGTTGCCTCCTCCCCTAACCCGGGAAGAAGAGGAATATTTGCTGCAGCGGCTGTCCACTGGTGATGCTGCAGTCCGGGCGATGCTGATTGAACGTAACCTGCGTCTGGTTGTCTACATTGCCCGCAAATTTGAGAATACAGGCATCAATATCGAGGATCTCGTCTCGATTGGTGCTATTGGGCTAATTAAAGCAGTAAATACGTTTGACCCGGAGAAGAAAATCAAGCTGGCGACCTACGCCTCACGGTGTATCGAGAATGAGATTCTGATGTATCTGCGGCGCAACAGCAAGACGCGCAGCGAGGTATCCTTTGATGAGCCGTTGAATATCGACTGGGATGGCAATGAGCTGCTGCTATCGGATGTGCTCGGCACAGAAAATGATACCATTTACCGCAATATTGAGGAACAGGTCGACCGAAAGCTGCTGCAAAAGGCGCTGGAAAAGCTCAGCGAGCGGGAGCGGCTGATAATGGAGCTGCGGTTTGGGCTGCGCGGGGGCGAGGAGAAAACACAAAAAGACGTTGCTGATCTGCTGGGTATCTCTCAATCTTATATCTCGCGTCTGGAAAAGAGAATCATCAAACGGCTGCGCAAGGAGTTTAACAAGATGGTGTGAGCGGAAAAAACCAAGGAATAAAATGCCGGGCCGGGGAGATAATGTACAGTAATGTTTCTCCTTGGGAGGTAAATCATCATGACCCGAAACAAAGTCGAGATTTGCGGTGTGGATACTTCCAAGCTGCCCGTTCTGACAAACGTGGAAATGCGGGAGCTGTTCACTTCGCTGCAGCAGCAGGGCGAGCGATCCGCCAGAGAGAAATTGGTTAACGGTAACCTTAGACTCGTTCTTAGCGTTATTCAACGGTTCAACAATCGGGGAGAGTTCGTTGACGATCTGTTCCAGGTAGGCTGCATCGGTCTGATGAAAGCCATCGATAATTTTGATCTATCGCAAAATGTGAAGTTCTCCACCTACGCAGTACCGATGATCATCGGTGAAATCCGCAGGTACCTCAGGGATAATAATCCGATCCGGGTGTCGCGTTCGCTGCGGGATATCGCCTACAAGGCGCTTCAGGTCCGTGACAGCCTGACGAATCAGAATTCGCGGGAGCCGACGATTTTTGAAATTTCCCAGGCGCTGGGTGTTCCGAAAGAGGATGTTGTTTTCGCACTGGATGCGATACAGGATCCGGTCTCCTTGTTTGAGCCGATCTACCATGACGGCGGGGACCCGATTTACGTGATGGATCAGATTAGCGACGACAAAAATAAGGATGTCTCGTGGATTGAAGAAATTGCCCTGCGGGAAGCGATGCGCAAGCTGGGGCAGCGGGAAAAGCGGATTCTTTCCATGCGGTTCTTCGAAGGCAAGACCCAGATGGAAGTAGCGGATGAGATCGGTATTTCGCAGGCCCAGGTTTCACGGCTTGAGAAATCGGCCATCCAGCAGATGCAGAAGCATGTGAAGTCTTAAAGCTGACGTTAAAAAAGCAGGGGTATCCAGTTCAGGCTTGCCTAAGCAGCCTGAGGATACCCCTTTGTAATGCAACATAGACCAGCCGCAATTAACTTTGCATGTTGCCAAGCCTTTAGATCATATACTCTGCTATAGGTCTGATTGTACAGGGGTGGCGAGGTGAACGAGGATTCTATAGGCTCAGGTAAAAAAATGAAGATTTCCGATTTTCAGACAAAGGATGTCATTAATATTGTGGATGGAAAACGGCTGGGACAGATCAGCGATCTGGAGCTTGACCTGCGCCGTGGCGTGATTGATGCTATCATCGTTCCCGGTTTCACCCGCTTTATGGGGATTTTCGGAGGAGGAGCCGATCTGATTATTCCCTGGCGGAATATTGTTAAGATTGGCGCGGATGTCGTGCTCGTTAAGATTGAGGAATCCCGACTGCCGCAAGGACAGGAAGAGCGGGAAACGGTGTACCTGGAACGGGGGGACCGCAATGATCGGCGCACTTATTAACCGGGTGCGTCTTTTTTATTCGGGGTCCCCGCAAAGTACTTGAGTTAGCTTCGAAGTCGTAACCTCACTTTGTGGGGAATTCTTGAAATATAAGAAAGCACTGCTTCGCTTTAAGCTTTATCCTTATATTTCGCGCAGATACGCTGGCGTCCTTTGGAAAGGACGCGCTTGAGTTTCTACTTGTGGTACACTTAAGCGGAGGTGAGAGGATGGAACCATTTGTGCAAAAACAGGGGATGCCTGTGCTGCTGGAGCTGGAGCCGTGGCGCGGGTACAGAGAGATTACAGCCGGCTTCACAGCAAGACAGGGCGGAGCCGGCAAGCCGCCTTATGAAAGCTTCAACTGTGCCTTTCATGTCGGTGATGATCCGGACGATGTGCTTAGCAACCGGAGAATGCTCGCGGAGAGCCTGGGTTTTAGCTTGGATGCCTGGACCTGCGGGGAGCAGACCCACGGTAAACATATAGAGGTAGTGACAGAGGCAGACCGCGGACGCGGCAGCCGGACAAGAGCTTCGGCCTTCCAGTCGACAGATGGGCTGCTGACCAATGTGCCGGGAGTGCTGCTTACTTCTTTTTATGCGGATTGTGTACCGCTGTACTTTTATGATCCGGTAGAGCGTGTGGCAGGCTTGGCCCATGCAGGCTGGAAAGGGACAGTAGCGGAAATTGCCGGGGCCATGGTCAGTAAAATGACGGAGGTTTACGGGAGTAAGCCGCAGCATGTTTTAGCTGCCATAGGACCCTCTATTGGGGAATGCTGCTACGAGGTCGATGACTATGTAATGAACCATGTTCTTCAGTTAGAAGAAACATTAGCCCTCACCACATCCTCCGGGAGAGAGCAGGACTTATACAGCAAATCGCTATCCGATGACAGCAAAAGTATGCTGAACTTGAAAGAATTGAATCAACGCATTATGATTAAAGCAGGAATTTTGCCGACTCATATCGAATGTACAACGTGGTGTACAAGCTGTAACACCGAAATGTTCTTTTCTTACCGGAAGGAGCAGGGGATTACAGGGAGAATGACGAGCTGGATCGGAATAAAGGAGAGTTGAACGTTGGTTTTGACACTGCAGGAGAGAATCGCCGATGTAGAGGGACGTGTAGCACGTGCCTGCGCGTCAAGCGGCCGGGATGTAAGTGACGTCAAGGTTATCGCAGTGACGAAATATGTATCGCTGAAGACGGTGGCTGCTGTGCTGGAGGCAGGTTTAGAGGACATTGCCGAGAGCCGCTGGCAGGATGCCGAGCATAAGTGGAAAGCGCTGGGCGACAAGGGTACATGGCATTTTATCGGCCATTTACAGACCAATAAGGTTAAGGACGTTATCGGCAAATTTGAATATATACACTCTTTGGACCGGTTATCATTTGCACAGGAACTGCACAAAAAAGCCGAAGCCGAGGGAATTACCGTGAAGGTCTTTCTCCAGGTGAACATTTCAGGAGAAGATACGAAGTTTGGTTTGCCGCCTGAAGCGGTGCCGGGAT
>CAKMKL010000065.1 GCA_927443375.1 uncultured Paenibacillus sp.
TATTATCGAGCACCTCTTCCCCCTTGTGCCCTAACGGCGGATGCCCAATATCCTTGGCGATCGCAGCACATTCCACCACCTACGGATCAATGACCAGCCCTGGATTATCCGCTTGTCCTGTCTCCACTTCCGGGTAGGAGCGCAGAAGGCTTTTGGCCGCTTCCCGGGCGATTTGCGCTACCTCCAGCGAATGGGTAAGCCGCGTCCGGTAATAATCGCCGGTGCCAGCGCCGAACACCTGTGATTTACCTTGCAGCCGGCGAAAAGTCGGCGAATGGATCAGGCGCGAATAATCACGCTCATAGGCGGCTCGTGACGTTTCCAGACGGGTACCTTCCGGATATTGCCGATGCTCTCTTTTCTCAATAAGTGTCATATCCGCTGCCCCTATCCTGTTTCTGTATTTAGTACTACATTATAAGTCATTTCCCGCAAAACTTTCACTCTATATTGACTGGAATTGTAATTTTCCTGCTCCTCCAGTTCCAAAATTCCCCTCTGCCACTTTTCCCTTCATATATATTTTCAAATTCTAACTAAATAAAATTGGTGTCCAGTCCCTTCATAATGAATATTTCTCCGCAGTCATGGTGCATTCTAATGTCAAAATAGCCCGTTTCTCCAAAGGCGGGGCCGGTAATGGAGTGAACTGAGATACCTATGAAAACAAGCTGCCGTATTTCCGCAATGACACTCACTGCTCTGGTATTGCTGCTCGGCTGCTCAAGCCCGCTGATGGCCCGTTCAGATGTCAAGAACCGCAATTATTACGAGCAGAAGGGAGATATGATCTGGGAAGTACCCACCAGTCAAAAGGTGATCGCCTTCACCTTCGACGACGGTCCCGACCCGACGGAAACCATTCAAATTCTGAAGGTGCTGCACGATTACAACGCCAAATGTACCTTCTTTGCCATCGGCAAAAAAATCGCCGCTTATCCTGAAATAGCCAAACGCGTAATCTCCGAAGGGCACGAGCTGGCTAATCATACGTACAATCACATTTATTTCAAAAAACCAATCTCTGCAGAGCAGGTTACGAAGGAACTGCAGCTGACAGAGAATGAAATTATAAAGATTTCGGGCCGGCACAGCAGCCTGTTCAGACCACCGGGCGGGATGTATGATGAAACCCTGGTGAATGTCTCCAACAGCATGGGACTGAAGCCGGTGCTGTGGTCCTGGCATCAGGATACACGCGACTGGAACCGTCCAGGAGTATGGAGTATCTCTAATAAAGTCATCAAGAACGCCCGTAACGGCGATATCGTACTCTTCCACGACTATGTTCACGGGCAATCACAGACGAGGGAGGCCCTCCAGATTATTTTGCCCACACTGGAGAAACAGGGGTTCCGTTTCGTAACGGTCTCCGAGCTGATCGGATTATCGAATACTGAGAAAGCGGAAAACAAAAGGCATCTGGCTTATTAAATCCATTCACTGGACTCCTTGAGGTTCTTTAATTGCGCGTGTCTTCAAAATAAGGTAGTCTTGAGCTATCATCAAGACTTATTGAGCACTGCTGCAGTGCATCCCTTAGGAGGCTTTCCCCTATGTCCGAGAACACTTCCTATACTACCGAGGAAATTGCCCGGTTGTTGAAGATATCCAAGTTAAAGGTCTATGATCTGATCAAAAAAGGCGAGCTGCCTTCTTACCGCGTAGGTAAGCAAATGCGGGTGGACCATACCGATCTTGAGGCCTACAAGCAGAACTCACGCAGCAGCTCTGCCGCTGGCCTGCAGGGAGGTACAACAGCATCCTCCGCCACGCGTTCTGCCACCCCATTCGTGCTGCCTCCAGCCACATTCTCGGCGCCGCCTCATCTCACCCAGCCTGCGGGGCATACCAGCAAGGCCGCGGGAATGAACGTCGTCATTACCGGACAGGACATGTCGCTGGATATTCTGGCCAGCCATCTGGAACGCAGCCTTCCGTCCACCCGCCCGCTCCGTTCTTATGCAGGCAGTCTGGACAGCCTGATCGCCATGTATCATGGCGAGTCCGACATCGTCAGTACTCATTTGCTGGATGGTGATACAGGCGAATACAACCTTCCTTATATCCGCAGGCTTCTGGTCGGTTCCTCTTATATCGTAGTCCATTTACTGGCACGCAGTGCAGGGTTCTATGTACAGAAGGGCAACCCGAAGAACATCCGGAGCTGGCCGGATTTGCAGCAGAAGGAGCTAAGGCTGATTAACCGTGAGCGCGGCTCCGGCGCACGGGTCCTGCTGGACGAGCAGCTGCGCCTGCACAGCATCCGCACCGCCGGGCTAATCGGATATGACACCGAGGAGAACAGCCATTTAGCTGTTGCCGGAAGGGTGTCCCGCGGCGAAGCCGATGTCGGCATCGGCACCGAGAAAGCGGCCAAAATTGTCGATGGACTTGAATTCATTCCGCTGATCAAGGAACGTTACGATCTGGTCATGCTCAAGAAGCCGGGGAATGAGCAGTGGATCAGTGCAGTGCTTGATATTTTACGCTCCTCTGCCTTTAAGAGCGAGCTCAGCTCTATTCACAGCTATGATCTTTCCGATACAGGCAGGATCATTTATGAGAGTTAAGCTGTACACAAAACTCCGGCTTACCTGGTTACACAGGCATAGCCGGAGTTTTTGCATTCTATGCTTCAGGAACGGCGGTTGATGAACATCAGCATAAGGGCGGAAATGACAATAATCGAGCAGACCCACATCCAGGCAAGCGTCATATTCCCGCCGTCAACAGCTACATAAATCGCGGTCGGCACGGTCTGGGTGCGGCCGGGAATGTTCCCCGCCACCATGATCGTGGCGCCAAATTCCCCAAGCCCGCGGGCGAAGCCCAGCACATAACCCGCAGCCAGCGAGCGGCTGGCCAGCGGAAGCGTCACATAGCGGAGAACCTGAAGCTCACTGGCCCCCTGGGCGCGGGCTGCATCTTCAAGATCCTTTTCTACGCCTTCGAAACCGGCTTTAACAGTTCTGTATACGAGCGGAAAGGCGACAACCACTGCAGCGATTACAGCTGCTCCCCAAGTGAACAGAATGGTATGCTCTGTAAACTGCTCATGCAGCCTGCCAACCCAACTTCTGCGCCCCAGGATCACCAGAAGCACGAATCCCACTACAGTAGGCGGCAGGACAAGCGGCAGAAGCAGCACAGTCTCAATCAGACTGTGTCCGGGAAATTTCCGGCCCGCCATCAGCTTGGCCGCATAGGTCGCCAGGATGAATACGACTATACTGGTAATTACAGAGATTTTGACCGAAAGCCAGACCGGGGCGAAAAAGTCAGTCCAGTTCATCTCCATCCGCTTCACCCCGCTTATCGTCGATTCGAGATTAATTAGCCAGCTGAAATCCGAAGCCGGTGAAGATGCTGCCTGCTTCTTTGGTCTGCACGTAACTGTAGAATGCCTTAGCTTCTTCCTGATGATCAGACTCTTTCACAATACCTACCGGATAATTAATTGCCTTATGCACGTGAGCCCCTACGGTAAGTGCAATCTTAACTTTACTGGAAGTCAGGGCATCTGTCTTGTAGACAAAACCGGCATCCGCATTTCCCGTCTCCACATATGAGAGCACCTGACGGACATCCTTGGCAAAGACCAGTTTGCTTTGCAGTGTATCCCACACATTCTTGGCTGTCAATGACTGCTGGGCATATTGGCCGGCCGGCACCGATTCAGGCTGACCGACAGCGATTTTTTTGAAGGATTTATCTGTAAGCTGTGTAATGGTTGTGATTGGGGTCTTGGAATCGGAAGGAACGACCAGAACGAGCTGATTCTTCAGTAATTCCTTACTAACAGAGATGAGCCCTTTATCCACCAGCGCCTTCATTTGCTTATCTCCTGCAGAGAAGAACAGATCAGCGGGAGCGCCTTGTTCAATTTGCTTCTGCAAAGTGCCCGAAGCGCCGTAGTTGAAGACAAGATCAATATCGGGATGCTCCTTCTCATAGAGCACAGCGATCTTGTCCAGGCTATCCTGCAGACTTGCAGCAGCCGATACAATAATCTCCGTCTTCTTGCTCGCCGCTTCCGCCTGTTTCTCCGAAACCGTCGATAATCCCACTGTCAGCAGTATGGCTATAGCCATTGCTGCCATTGCCCATTTCTTGAACATTTCCATTCCTCCCGTTTATGTATCTTATATATTTAGGTGATATTCTAGCATATCCTTTTTCGTTTTACTATACGTTTGATTATGTTTAATTATATTTAGTTATGTATAGTATGGATTGATTATTCATAAACATCATACTTAGAAAAAACAAAAACAGCCCTTCAAGCGTCATGCCGCTTAAAGGGCTGTTCACAATTGCTAATTCTTCATCCGCGGGTCGAGCACATCACGCAGGCCGTCCCCCATCAGGTTGAAGCCCAGCACAGTCAGCATAATGGACAGGCCGGGAAAAACCACCGTCCACGGCGCTTTCTGAATGAACTGCCGGGAATCGGAAAGCATCTTCCCCCATTCAGGGTCCGGCGGCTGGGCGCCAAGCCCCAGGAAGCCGAGTGCAGCCGCCTCGATAATCGCAGTAGCAATTCCCAGCGTGCCCTGTACAATTATAGGCGTCAGACTGTTCGGCAGAATATGGGTCAGCAGAATCCGCGAGTTCTTCATTCCAATTGCCCGGGCAGCCGTAATATATTCCTCCGTTTTCAGGGAAAGGACCTTCGCCCGCACCAGCCGTCCATACGTAGGAATATTAACAATCGCTATCGCATAAAGCGCATTTTGCAGCGAAGGCCCGAGAATGGCCACAATAGCAATCGCCAGCAGGATGCTAGGAAACGCCAGCAGAATATCAAACATCCGGGAAATGAGCATATCTATCCATTTGCCGTAAAAGCCGGCCAGCACCCCCAGAAAAGTCCCTACGGCGCCCGCATTTCGCTGTGGGTGGGATTCTTCTCGGTCATCGGTTCCATCGCCG
>CAKMKL010000066.1 GCA_927443375.1 uncultured Paenibacillus sp.
ACTGGAATGTTAATCAAATCCAAGGTGCTTACCGGCGATCCCAAGGTAGAATATTTCCGCAAAAATTCCGCTGCCTCTAAGCTTAGCCTGGCTGATTTTGATGAAAGCTATTTTGCATCCGCAGGCCATCTGCATGTAACCAGCATATCTTCGGCCCTTTCGAAGTCCTGCCATGAATTCTCCCTCCATGCGATGGAGTTTATGAAAAAGAACGGCAAAACCGTTTCCCTAGACCCGAATCTGCGTCCAACCCTTTGGCCAGACACAGAGACGATGGTAAATACGATCAATGATCTCGCTACACGCTGCGACTGGTTCCTGCCGGGCCTTAGCGAAGGCAAAATTCTGACCGGCCTGGAGACACCGGAGGAAATCGCAGGTTACTATCTGCAGCGGGGAGTATCGCTCGTGGTGATTAAGCTGGGTCCTGAAGGCGCTTATTATAAAACTGCCACCGGAGAAGAAGGTTATGTGAACGGCTTCAAGGTGAAAGAGGTCGTTGATACGGTAGGAGCCGGGGATGGATTCGCTGTTGGTGTGATCAGCGCAATGCTGGAGCAGCTCACCGTAGCCGAAGCCGTGAGACGTGGCAATGCAATCGGCGCACTGGCGGTTATGTCTCCCGGAGATATGGATGGTCTGCCAACCCGTGAAGGCTTGGAACAATTCATGAATGCCGGCGTTTAGAGGCAATTGCGAATATCCGGCACCGCAAAAATAGAATGACAACAAGAAAGAGCAGCGTTCCCCATTATTGGAGGATCGCTGCTCTTTCTTGTTACATTGGCGGCATAGCATCCTGCGGACACAAGGGCCATCGCTTTTGGCGGAGCAAATAAACCGGTTTATTCCGCTGCTGAGGGCGGCTGGACCGACTGGCCCAGCTGGAGCGCAGGCGGAAAACGGTACGTAATCGGGACGGCAGCATCCTGATCCTCAATCAATGAGAGCATCAGCTTCGCCGCCTGCATGCCCATCTCATAAGCCGGCTGGCGGATCGTCGTGATGGCCGGATTGTAGATCCGGGCAAACTCTGCATCGTCTATGCCGATGACGGACAGACGGCTGGGGATGGCAATGGAGTGACGGTTCGCATACTTGAGAATTTCGCCCAGCACCAGATCGTTGGCGGCGAGCAGCGCTGTCGGAGGCTGCGGGTGGCGCAGCAGATCATCCAGCGCAGCGGAGATCTCTTCCCGCGGCACGCTGCGCATATACCGGTCATTCAGCGGCAGCCCCGCTTCCTCCATTGCCTTTTTGTAGCCGCTCATTCTTTCCCTGCGCGGTGTAATGGCATGCGGCCCAAGCGGCAGCGAAAGAATTGCAATCGCCTCGTGACCGTGGCGCGTCAGCTCCTTAACCGCTGTCTTGACGGCCATTTCATTATCCAGCAGCAGACTCTGGGTCGTTACCCCCTCCACCAGCCGGTCCATGAATACAAGCGGATATTCTGCATCAATGAGCTTACTATACGCTGAAGACTGATCGCCTGTAGGGAAAATAATCAACCCGTCTACCTGGCGCGCGATTAACGTTTCCACATAAGTATTCTCTTTACCAGCGTTCTCATCGGCATTGCAGATAATGACCTGAATGCCGCGCAGCGACAGCTCATTTTCGATCGCCCGGATGCACTGGATGGACAAGGAATAGTCGATATTCGCCACAATGATCCCGACCATATGGGTACGGTTCTGCTTGAGGCTGCGGGCCAGGCCGTTCGGCTGATAGTTAAGCTCCTCGATCACATCAGCAATCCGGTTCTTCGTGGCCTCGCTCATATATTTAAACCGTTTATTCAAAAATTGCGAGACTGTGCTTTTGGACACTCCCGCTTTTTGGGCGACATCCTCAATCGTTAATTTCTTCATCGTTTCCGCTCCACTCTGCCAATATAAAAAAGCCATACCTTTGATATTATCAAAAGTATAGCTTTTTTTTAGTAAATTATCTAGTAATCAATTATCGGAGCTACAGGTTATGCGAAATTGGTTATTACTGCGGCTCATACTTCACACCGTATTCTTCAAGCCACCAGTCGTAGACCCATTGCTGGCCAAGCGGCAGCGTGAATTCAGGTGAGCGTTTCTCGCCGTTTACTTCATAGTGTGCAGTTAAGATCTTACTTTGGATTAAAGCATTCAAGTCGCTGTCTTCAAACGAGGTCGTTATTTTAGTGCTTTTAGCGCCTGAGTCCTTTTGATCTATAGTGATCTCTCCCGTAAGCACCTGCGATTCGCCGGATTCGAGATTATACAGCTTGTTATGGGTAATCCACTTCTCATTATCGCCGAGGGTATAGTACACCAGCAGCAATTCCTCATGCTCCAGGTCGATAGAGATAAATGACTTGTAGTATCCATATTCCTTTTCAAAAGTCAATATCTCTCTTGGCGTTACAGTTGCTCCAGCAGCAGCCTTTTGAACGTCAAGGACAGACAGCTTCGCTTTGGAATGATTGGCGATTCCTTCCCCTAAGGTATATGTGCTGCTGAACAAAACGGCATACTTCCCGGCACCATAAATCCCGCCAAAGCTATAGTAAGTCTGCGCGCCGCCCGAATAAAGCGGGAAGGTAAATAATCTCTTGGCTGATGCAGCCGAGAGCTCCGTGTGGCCTTTAGGAGTCAGATAAAGCGAATAGGGTTCGGTATTATGGGTATATTTCGGTTTCATGTAATCAACCATCGGCGGCGGCGGCGACCAGACAATGCCCATTGATGTTTCCACGGCCTGTGCGTTTGCCTTATTCCGGTCCAATGGCAAAGGCATGTAATACTTCTGCCCGCCGATCTCGAACTCTGCCGAACCTGCAGGCGGGTTATAATCTTTCGCCGCTGCTGAGGGAGCAGGGACGGCCGATGGCTGCACCGCAGCAGCAGTAGTTTTACCGAACAAGGAGGCAATCTGGCGAGCGTAATCGCCCTTATCCATACCTCCAAGCGGCCAGACAAGAACACCGATCAGCAGGATTGCTGATACCCCGGCGATACTGAGGCTTTTACGTGAAAAGAATCTTCTGGCTGCCCCAGCGCGGCTTTCGGCTGCCAGCTCGATACGGGCCATCAGTTCCGGGGTGAAGCCGTCTTCCTGAAATGGACCGCCTGCCGCCTGCTGATACCATTCCGGCTTGTTATGTAACCTGTGTGTTGTGTCCTGGGCCTGTCTGTTCTTCATCGCTTTTCCTCCTCCTCCAGCGCCTTTCTCACTTTGTCTCTGGCCCGCGACAGCCGGGATTTGACCGTTCCTTCGGCCACACCGAGCAGTAGAGCCATTTCCGCGGTGGACAGCCCCTGCTGAATCTCCAGCACTAGCACCTCCCTGTGCTTATCCGGCAGCTCCATAATCAGCTCCCAGATCCGGCTGACGTACTGATTGCTGATCGCTTCTTTTTCCGCAGACATCGCTTGGCGCATATCCTGCTCGTTCCCAAGCGGAGCGAACCTGCGCCAAAAGCTGCTCCGTCTCCAGCTGAATGCCGTATTACGGGTAATCGTCAGCAGCCAGGTTTTCAGGGTGGCGTTGCCGCGGTATTTTCCGATGCTCCGGTAGGCTTTCAGGAACACTTCCTGGCTGATGTCATTCGCCTGCTCGCGGCTGCGGGTCAGGAAAAACGCATAATGCCACACATCCGAGCCGTACGTCTCCATCATCTCCCGCAGCGTCATGGACGGCGCATAAGCCACGGCATAAGGTAATTCTTCACTGTGCATGTTCTCTCTCACCTCTCGCCCAATAAGACTCACCAGGCTGCAAATGGTTCCCTCAATTTCCCTATATTCTATGTAAATATCCGAGTAGACCCGTAATGCCATAATACTTCATAAAAACTTACCTCTCCGGTACCGGTCAGCAGTGCGCTGGCGAATCAGGCGGTGATCGGCGACAAACCTTACCTGCATAATAACAGCAATTTCAGCGACAGGGTACAGGGGATTGCAAATTCCACTCATGGAAGAAGTGATATTACTAGATAATTTACTTGCATAAAAAGATTGAAAGTCTGCTGCTTAGAGAATCTGATTTATGCAATTGATGGGTGCCGGCTGCTTAAAGCTTATGCCTCACCCATACCCCTTCCTTCCGCACCCTGAGCTGGATCTCTCCCTGCAGATCCGTCCGGTATACCGCCGCAGCCGAGTCTGACAATCGTTCCAATACACCGGCATTGGGGTGCCCGTACAGATTGTTGACCCCGGCAGAGATCACCGCTGCAGCAGGATTCCAGAACTTCAGCCAAGCTGCACTTGTTGCGGTTTTGCTGCCGTGGTGCGCTACTTTCAGCACGTCGACAGGCCCGCTCTCACCTATACCAAACTGCTGCCCCGCTTGAATGATATCTTCCTCCGCCGCCTCATCCATATCTCCTGTAAAAAGAAAGCTGTGGCCGTTCATCTCCAGCCGGAATACGACCGAGTCGTGATTCTGATCCTCTACTTCATGGAGTAGTGTATGACTCTCCTCCTGTGGCTCCGGCCAAAGGAAAAATAACCGAGTCTCATCATCCGGGGCAAGCATCTGCCCCTGATGTACGGCGTACATCCGGACCCCCTTCGCAAGCGCCGTATCCATCAGTTCGCCATACGCTTCCGTGCCGGTCAGCGTTCCGTTGAACAGCAGTGCCGAGACCGGCATGCCTTCCAGCACAGCCTGCAGCCCGCCCGCGTGATCCTGATCACCATGGGTTAATATTACTGCGTCCAGCCGGTGGATGCCCCGCAGCTTCAGCAAGGGCAGCAGCGTTTTGGCCCCGACCTCAAACGGGCTGCGGCGGATGCGCCATTCTTCCCGGTCCCCGAAGCTTACCGTCCCCCCGCCGTCGACCAGAATATGCGCTCCCTCCGGCGTAGTGATCAGGATGCTGTCACCCTGGCCCACATCGAGATAGCTGATTGCCCCCTCACCGTTCAGTTCTTCCGCATAGTAGCCCTTGTACAGCAGGAGCGCCATCCCAGCGGCTAGCAGCACAACAGCCAGACCGCTCCAGCGTAACGAGCCCGAAAGGGGGAACGGTAGATGCGACGATAAAGCTCCCCCGCTCCTCCCCGCATAATGGCTGCGGCTGTCGTCCCCGGGCTGCTCCAGCTCAGATAGTGGTCTGGTTTCATCCTCCATATACTGGGGAAGGAGCCTGGTTTCCGTCCGCTGCTTCAAGATATACAGCACGGCATAGAGCAGCGCGTAATAAACGCTAATCCACAACAGTGAAGGGGAGGCCCAGATCAGGACACCGGCATTATATCCGTTCACCCACTTTACCGCTGCAAACGTAACGTTATTCAAAAACTCTGCACAATGTGCAATGAGGAGTGCTGCCGCATTCCAGAATCGTCCAAGCAGCAGTACCACTGTTCCGAGCGGCAGTACAAGGAAAGTTATAGAGGGAACGAGCAGCAGATTAGCGGCAAAGGACAAAAGCGAGAACTGGTTAAAATAATAGATTGTGAGCGGAAAGGACACCAGCTGTGCGATTAATGTTACCGAAACGGTGCTGCCCAGCCATCTGGGAAGACGTCTAAACAAAGGCGCGGCCAGAGGCGTGTACACCATAAGCCCTGCCGTTACCAGAAAGGACAGCTGAAAGCTGACACTGAGCAGAAGATAGGGATTCCAGACCAGCATCAGCAGCGCTGAAGCAGCCAGAATGTTCATCCCGTCCTTTAGCAGGCCGAGCCTGGCGGCCAGCAAAGCGATTATGCTCATCAGCCCGGCGCGAACAATCGACGGACCGGCACCGGACAGCAGTACATATACCGGAACAAGCAGCAAGGTTATCGTTATAGCCGTTTCCCTGGTGACGCGGCAGCGGCGCAGGACAAATAAGATCACCCCGACGTATACAGCAACATGCATCCCCGAGATGGCCAGAATATGCGTCAGACCCAGCTGCGAGAACTGCTTGAAGGTTTCCGGGTCCAGATCCTCCTGGATCCCTAAGACGAGACCCTTCATATATCCGGCATGCGGCTCCTGAAATAAACGGTCCATCTCTGCACCGAGCGAAGCGCGTACTGCATCACTCCAGCGAAGGATCACAGATGGCCGCCAGGATGCCGGAGGTTTAACCTTAACGCTGGACGTTCCCGCCCCTTTTAGCAGCCAGTGGATTTTCTGGGTCAGCAGATATGCACGGTAGTCGAATCCGCCAAAATTCCGCGCCGCCTGCGGTTGCTCCAGCTCTCCTTCAATGACTACCCTGTCCCCCCGCTGCCATCCGGCAGCCACGGTGATTTCACTTTCAGCCTGGAGCTTAATTTGCACGGCGACAAGTTCACCTGCTGCGTCTATTGCCTGGCCCCCTTGCCGATCCCATCCGATCCGCGATAGCCTCAGCGTATAATCCACCCGGTCCCCGTCCCGCTCCACCCGAGAATTAATGATTCCTGAGGCTGTAACGTAGCTCTCGTTCAGTTCGTTCGCCGGCTTACCCAGTGCCTCCGGCAGCAGGCTGACATTACGTGCTTCGCTCCATTCCCAATACAGGGCTGCCGCAGCAAGTGCCAAACCGAACACCGCAGCCGTTCTCCAGCGTATCCCCCTGCTGATTGCCCAAATCGTGACCAGCAGCAGACAACCGGCGATGTAGATCAGCAGTCTGTGACCGGAGAATAAGCAGCCCGCCGAGCTGCCGGCAATCCAGCAGATTGTGAAGCTTAAGAGCGGCCTTCTGTTCATGAGCATCCCTCCTTCTGTAATCGCCTATTCACAGAAAAAGAACCCCTGCATACGCAAACATAGCGTGTGCAGAGGTTCTTCCCCTGAAGCTTATTCTTACTCCGGCTGCGGCAGTGCCGCCGGTTATTCTGATACAGTGATCATGGTCTCCTTCGGCGGCTCATAGTTCTCCAATTGGCGGAACACGATCCCTTTGGAACCCAGCATGGCCTCTACCTTCTCCATATCCTTGCGGTAAGGACGCAGATAGACAATCTCCACAATCCCGCTGTTTGCCAGCATATTAGCACAAGTCCAGCACGGCTCATCCGTGACATAGACTGTACTGCCTTCCCGGTCACTCCGGTCGGTGAACAGCAGCAGATTCTGCTCAGCATGAATAGTGCGGATACAGCGCTGCTTCTTCACCATCGTCTCTACGCCGCCAACGATATCCCGCTCATATTGCTCAGAGACCATACAGCCAGCTTCCGAGCAGTCCGGAACACCCATGGGTGCGCCGTTATAGGCGGTGCCCAGTAGCTTCTTGCCTTGCACCAGCACAGCGCCGACATGGCGGCGGGGGCAGCGTGAGCGGGTGGAGACCATGCAGGCAATGTCCATGAAGTATGTATCCCAGTTCTTACGGTAGGCCACAGTCATCAGCAATCTCCACTTCCTCATAAATAGTTGTTCACTATTGTAACATAATGCGGCATTCTTTCACTATAAAGCATGTCCGGGAAACAGCCTGTCCAGGACGTATCCGTTGAAAAGTTGATTTCTTGCTGCAACTGGATTCTATACACTTATAACCGCTGAAACTGATTTGAAAAAGAATTTAACTGCACTTCGTACATTTGCTTATCGCATTATCCAGCTGCAAACGGTACACAACCCATTCCAAATGTACAAAATACAATTACATCTAGAAATCAGCTGATTTAATGCTTTTTAACTGCAGCAGATACAGTTATCGTAGGTGAAAAGGCTAATTAATCGAACTTTAAACTTCAACCAGGCCGATTGCTCCAGTCCCCGGCAGTATAGCATACATAGCTTTTCTGCCTCAAAAAACAACCAGCGGCTCCAGTTGCTCCAGCATCTTTGGGCCGATCCCTTTCACCTTGCCCAGATCGGATAAGCTGCGGAATATCCCTGTGCTGCTGCGGTAGTCGATAATCGCCTGCGCTTTCTTCTCCCCGATGCCCGGCAGGTTCATCAGCGCTTGGGCATCAGCTGTGTTCACATTTATCCTGCCGTCCGCCGCTGGCGGAATTGCAGCAGGGGGAACTGCAGCAGGGGGTGCCGTACTTACAATGGTTTCAGCCGCTGTGCTGCTTGCGCCTCCACCGCTACCCGCCGATCCAGCCGACACACTCCCGCTCATTGCACCTGAAACTGCGGCTCCGCTGCCCGCTGCTGCACCGTCAGCCACTGATCCGCCCGCGCTACCGCTTACGGCATCCGATGGCCCGCCCTCGTTATCCACGTCGCTTTCTAACGCACCATTACCGGAAGCAACGTTACCAGAAACACCACCTTCTCCTGTTCCCGCCCCGCCGCTTCCCGCCCCCAAAGCCTTCGCCATTCCGGCGTTCAGCGTTTCCCAGCCTGCGATCCCCTCTTCTG
>CAKMKL010000067.1 GCA_927443375.1 uncultured Paenibacillus sp.
TGACAATGATTTTTCAACTTTACCTTTTATCATTTCTAATGAATTGTTAAAACGATCTTCTGGATCGCCATTTATTTTTACTGCCAATGCAATAATTTGCCGGCGTAGCTCAATTGGTAGAGCAACTGACTTGTAATCAGTAGGTTGGGGGTTCAAGTCCTCTCGCCGGCACCATCTGTGGAGGCTTAGCGAAGTGGCCAAACGCATCAGACTGTAAATCTGCTCACGTACGTGTTCGGTGGTTCGAATCCATCAGCCTCCACCATCTTTAGGGGCATAGTTTAAAGGTAGAACAACGGTCTCCAAAACCGTTGGTGTGGGTTCAATTCCTGCTGCCCCTGCCAATGAAAACTTTAAAGCTTAATATGGCGGCCGTGGCGAAGGGGTTAACGCACCGGATTGTGGTTCCGGCATTCGTGGGTTCGAGACCCATCGGCCGCCCCATTTCTTTAAAAGACTGGTTGGCGAAATTGTTAGAAACAGCTTAATATGGCGACTGTGGCGAAGGGGTTAACGCACCGGATTGTGGTTCCGGCATTCGTGGGTTCGAGACCCATCAGTCGCCCCATTTTTTTGTAAAATTAATGTTGGGGATTAGCCAAGCGGTAAGGCAACGGACTTTGACTCCGTCATTCATAGGTTCGATTCCTATATCCCCAGCCATTTATGCGGACGTGGCTCAGCGGTAGAGCATCGCCTTGCCAAGGCGAGGGTCGCGGGTTCGATTCCCGTCGTCCGCTCCATTTTTATGGCGCCATAGCCAAGTGGTAAGGCAAAGCTCTGCAAAAGCTTTATCCCCAGTTCGAGTCTGGGTGGCGCCTCCATTATTTTGGAACTTATCATTGAGAGTCTTGAATACGCCGGCGTGGCGGAATGGCAGACGCGCTCGACTCAAAATCGAGTGGGAAACCGTGGAGGTTCGAGTCCTCTCGCCGGTATAACAAAAACAGGTTGATAATCGTGTAATACGATTATCAACCTGTTTTTCTGTGTGAGACACTATTTTAGTATGGACACTTTTTTAGCTACTGGGAATCTTATCGGGTTTGGCTGAACGTGCTCCAGCTGGTTACAAAATGTCCAATGGCAAACAGAATTGCAGGAACAGCAAACAAAGAGGAGTTAAGCCACACGGCAAGCAGGATAAAATACAAAATTGGAAATATAGCCATTGGAATAGGGATGAAGCCTAATGTTTTGAAGAGCACGGCGAACTCTCTTCCGCTCCAAAAGAAGCGTATCCAGCAGAGGTAGTAAATAATTAAACAAATTAACATTAACCATGTTAAAAAATTGATAGGCTGTTCTGCTACCTTGGTGCCGAACACGATGGGCAGTGTGAAACAAGTAACTTGGCCGATTCGCTCGAATAAAGTGAATATAAAAGGTGGGGAAACGGTTTTTGGAATGTTATGCGGCGCGAAGAATATTAAAAGCAGGTTCGGCAGTAAAACCAATAACGGCAAGATAAAGCCTTTGAGATGTAAACCCATACTAAGCTCCATTCTAACGTTGATTAGTGGAATGTGGCATCTTTGTACTGCGAATTTTGATTTTTGGTTTGCCTGATATATAGATAGCTTTCTTAGGACAAGAGGCAGCACATTTCATGCAGAACTCACATTTGTTCCCGTGAACAGAAACATGGCCGGTCATCGAAATATTTTGTACGGGACATTGTCTTACACATAGCCCGCAGCCTGTGCATTGAGAGGCTTCGGTCCGCAGCTTAAGCAGGAGGCGCATAGACATCCAGGGCAATACCGTTCTCCTCGACAATAAGGATACAAATGAAGATCCTTTATACTCTGAATCCCACTTAACCTTTCCTGCAACGGAATCGCTGACAAATTGATCAACCTTGTCACACGCTGCAATTAACTGGTGGAGGTCGTGCTCCTTACTCTGATCTGTATCGCTCATATTGTTCGGCATACTGATCTCACAGGCTGAAGTTGGGGTATATCCTTTATTCTTAAGCAAGTTAAAGAGTGGTTTTAGTATATAAGCAGAATTATTAAGAGTAGCCATTATATGTACCTTGGTTCCGGAGCTCTGCGGCAATGATTGAAAAAACCCCCAGATGAAAGGGGAGACCGCCTGGGAGTTGACCGGGAAGGCAAACCACAATTCTTCTGCCGGCTCATTTTCACAGACTGTGTATCCTGTTTCGATATGCTTTAGAGAGACGTTGCAGCCGTTCATTGTAAGTGAGTTAACTGCGTGCTCCACAATAAGCTGTGTATTGCCTGTGCCGGAAAAGTAATAGAAATCGATTCTTTTATTCATCCGTGTCATCCTCCTGTACGGTGATATCCTGCTCCAGTGAGCGGATCGTTTCTTCACACCACGCAGCATAAGCCTCCCACATCTTTTGGCCAAAAGACAAAACCAGTAAGATTTGCCTGTGATTACTGTGTACATCCATATTCTGTTTAAGCTGTGCTTCAAATTGTTGAAACAACTGCTGCTGCCGGTGATGACTGGTTTGAAACTCTTTTACGTGCTCCAGCATCGTGGCTGAAGAGTTTGCATTCGAAAAGTACAGCTTCAGCAAAATTTCAAAACGGATAAGTTCTTTCTCGACCGGTGCCCTAAGCCAATCCTGCAGTTCCAATCTTCCCGGCTCTGTAATCTCATACTTGATGCTTTGCTTACTATGCACAGGACGTTCAGCGGTACAAACGGTAATCAGCCCTTCCGAAGTAAGCCGTTTCAACTCCGGATAAATCTGCCCGAAGCTCTCATTCCAAAAAAAAGACAGCCGGTCATCTACAATCCGTTTGATTTCATAGCCGGATAAGTTTTCTTCGTTCAATAGACCAAGTATTACATAAGATGTTTTGTTCTTCTTACTGCTCATATCCTCTCATCCAATCTAAATATATCTTTTAGATATAAATTATTCTATAAAATGGATAGTGTCAAACGATTTAATCACACCTGGAATCATTGATCCGGAAGTAGGTTTCAGGATGAATAAAAGCCCACAGCAAAGAGTACTCCTTAGGCCGTAATGGCTTATAGAGTACTCTAATATTAATATACGATTGACTGTCTGCGTCTAGTACGGCTGTCTGGCTCCTTAAGGGAGTTTGTTGCCTGCAGCACGGTAAATTTCATACCATTCCTGGCGGGTCAGCATAATATCCGAGGCCTTGGCGATGTCGAGCAGACGCTGGGTATTGGTGGTGCCCACGATCGGCTGCATGTTCGCCGGATGTCTGAGCAGCCAGGCGATGGCGATAGCGGTGTCGGCGACTTCTTTTTCAGCGGCTAGCTTGCCGATTACTTCATTGAGCTCAGGGAACTTCTCATTGCCCAGGAATACGCCTTCAAAGAAGCCGTATTGGAACGGGGACCAAGGCTGAATCGTCATGTCATGAAGACGGCTGTATTCCAGAATGCCCCCATCATGCACAACCGAAGCGGAGTTGGTCATGTTCACATTGAAACCGGCATCAATCATGCCAGAGACCATAATGCTAAGCTGCAGCTGGTTGAAGAGCAGAGGCTGTTTGACGTTTTTTTTGAGCAGCTCGATCTGCAGCGGGTTCAGGTTGCTGACCCCGAAGTGCTTGACCATGCCTTTTTGCTCCAGATAATCAAAGGCTTCAGCCACTTCCTCAGGCTCCATCAGGGTATCGGGACGGTGCAGCAGCAGGACATCCACATAATCGGTCTTCAGACGCTTCAGGCTATTCTCAACCGATGTCACAATATGCTCTTTGGAGAAGTCGAAGAAGCCGTTGCGGATTCCGCATTTGGTCTGAATCATCAGCTGCTCACGCATGCCGGGGCTGGCAGCCACTACCTCACCGAATACCTCTTCAGCTTGTCCGGCGGCATAAATATCGGCATGATCAAAAAAGTCTATTCCCGCCTCCAGGGCACTGTGAATATGCACATCCGCTTCCTGCGGAGAAAGATCGGCAATACGCATACATCCTAAAGAAATCTGAGCAACCTCAAGCTGGCCGCTGCCTGCTTTAATTTTTTTTACCACTCTGCATTCACTCCTTAATGTAGTGTTCCTAGTAAAGTGTAGACCTTAGAGTTAACTGTAAGTCAATAGATTTTCTAAAGCGCTTTTAATAGACTCGAAATGGTGTTAACGTAGAGATGGAGCCGTAGCCATACGCCAGAAGGGAGCTAATATCATGGGATACAGCATCAAAACCATATCACAAAAAAGCGGACTGAGCCAATATACGCTGCGTTATTATGAAAAAGAGGGTGTGCTGCCCGTTGTGGCCAGGGATGAGAATGGAAACCGTTGTTTCCACGATGAGGATCTGGAGCTGATTTCGTTAATCTGCTGCCTGAAGGATACCGGAATGCCGATTGCTGATATCAAGCAGTTTATCTCCCTGTCCAAGGAAGGGCACAGTTCACTTCCCGAGCAGCGCAGATTGCTGCAGGAGCATAAATTGCATATTGATGAGAAGATTAAATTTTTTCAGACCTTTGCACAAAAAGTGGAGCATAAAATCGCTTATTTCTCTTCCCTTGAAGAACAGGCTAAAGCGGAGAGCAAGTAAATCCTGGCACGATAAGGACAAGCATCGCATATACATTCAGCTGTGAGGAATGTCGTTGATATCCATTAAAAGGGATTATTGAGTTTCCTGCGGTTAATTGTACCGGATCAGTCCGGTTGTATAAACGGATGAATAGCAGCGAAAGAGCGGCGGGGATGAAATCCTTTGCTGTGCCTGGGGTTGTGTGAGCTCTGCAGGGTGAGGTAATAGGAAGAACAACGGGCAAACAGGAATTGAAACGTGGTTACGAGGTAGGAATCAACTTTTCGATATGTCAATAAAAATGACATACATTTTGCCGAATCCATGACAACCGGGTTTGATGTCTTGACGAAAGAGTTGCCAATGTTATGATATAGGTAATTAAGGAAGGCTTTTAAATTGATATGTGTTACCAAACGTAACATTAAATTTAAAAACTTCCTTGTAGGATGGATTAAAAGAATAAGCTCTTGTATAAGCTCAATAATCCGGTTTGAGCGTTTCGACCAGGCGACCGTAAATTGCCCCAGGCTACAAGAGGTATAGATTATGAAATGTTGTTCTTCGCGCGGTTTCATGCCGGGTGGGGAATACGTTCTGCTCTGTACCTTTTGTGAGCCGGGGCTTTTTTGTCGTGCGCCAATTTACCCAAAAACCTAAAGAAGAGGTGTGTATTCATGAGTTATGAACTGATCATTAAAAATGCCAACATTCCGCAAGGCGACAGACAGGTGCTGACTGACATTCTGGTTAACAAAGGTGTGATTGTCGGGTTCGCCAAAGATATTGAGGCTGAAGCCGATGTGATCATTGATGCTGAAGGCAAGCTGGTGCTGCCGGGCGTAATTGATTCGCATACCCATTTTAATGATCCGGGATTTACACACCGTGAGGATTTCGTAACCGGAACAAGCAGCGCCGCAGCGGGCGGGGTAACGATGATTGTCGATATGCCATGCTGCAGCGTGCCGTCGGTCCGCTCTGCCGATAATCTGTTCAACAAGCTGAACGCACTGGAAGGCAAAGGGATCGTTGACTACGCGATGTGGGGCGGCATTACCGGTGAAGATGTACGCAACAACGTGCTGCCGGAGATTATCAGTGAGCAGGTGGCTAACGGTGTAGTGGCCTTTAAAGTGTACATGACCCCATCCGTGCCATCCTATCCGCGGGTAACCGACCCGGAAATGCTGGAGGCGTTTGCCGCCGTATCCCCTACGGGACTGCCAATTGGAATTCACGCTGAAAACTATGCAATCTGCGATTATTTTACGGGTAAGCTGAAAAGTGAGGGCCGCCTAGATTATCCAGCCTGGGCAGAGGCTCGTATGGCGCTCGCAGAAAAAGCAGCTATCCAGCTCGGGATTAGCTTCGCCGAAGAGACGGGTGCCCGGCTGCATATCGTGCATATGAGTACGGGAGCTGGCAACCAGCTGATCCGTGAAGCCAAGCTGAAAGGTGTAAAAGTAACGGCGGAATCCTGTCCGCACTATCTGACACTCAATGCAGTGGACGCTATGACCGAATTTGGAACCTTCGCCAAAATTGCACCGCCGCTGCGCCGTGCGGAAGATAATGAGGCATTGTGGCAGGGGCTGGAGGACGGAACAATTGACTTCATGGCTACCGACCATGCGCCGTATGAGATTGCCACGGAGAAAGATGCGCCGGGTATGGATGTATGGACTTCCTTCCCGGGTATTCCGGGAGTAGAAACGCTGGTGCCGATTATGATCAGCGAAGGCTATAACAAAGGCAGACTGAGCCTTTCCCGGCTGGTAGAGCTGCTGTGCACCAATCCGGCTATCCATTACGGGCTGTATCCGAAGAAAGGCGCACTGGAGATTGGCACTGATGCCGACTTCACGATTGTAGACCTGGAGAAGGAATGGACGATCGACAAAGACCAGATGCACTGCAAACCGAAGTACACTCCTTTCCACGGTATGAAGCTTAAAGGCAAGGTTGATAAAACCATTGTCCGCGGCACTCTAGTGTACGACGATGCGCTGGGTGTGGTCGGCAAACCAGGCTATGGTGAATATGTAAAACGGCAGACGATCAGCGAGCTTCCGCGTTTATTGAAATATTAATAGATATATATAGATTAAAATTAATAATTTGAGAAAAGGTTAAGGAGTAGCGGAGGGGAATTTTGGAACTGGAGGAGCGAATGCGTCCGCCTTTAGGTTTGAATTTCTACCGCAAATAGCGGTCAAAATCAGGAAATTCAAACCTAACAGCGGCCGGAAGTCCAAATATTCACCGCAGTTGCGATTGGACCTTTGAGCTTATAAATTCCATCTATACACCAAACTGAGAGGGAAGTGAAAAGCATGGGCAAACACGCTGTAGTAATCATAGATATGCTGAATGACTTTATTCATCCGGATGGGGCGCTGACCTGTCCGAACGGTGCGGCAATCGTGCCGGCGCTGCAGGAGTTGATTGAATTCAGCCATGAGAATGAGATTCAGGTTATCTTCGTACAAGAGGCGCACCGGAAGAACGATGCCGATTTCCGGGTCCGGCCGATTCACGCGATCAAAGGCAGCTGGGGTTCGGATTTCATCGACGAGCTTAGACCCGATGAGTCCAAAGGCGATTACGTGGTGCAAAAGAGACGTCACAGCGCATTCAGCTACACGGATATGGACCTGTACCTCCGCGAAGAAGGGATCGACACGGTGGTGGTCACCGGTGTATGGACGAATGTCTGCGTCCGCTCCACGGCATCCGATGCGATGTACCACACGTATAAGGTAGTCTGCATCAGCGACTGCTGCGCATCAAAGGATGAGGAGATGCATTTGTCCGGACTGCGTGATATCGGGATTTTTGGTGAAGTGGTTACTCTGGAGCGATATAAAGAGAAATACGCGGTGGTAAAAGGGGAAGCAGGTAAGCAGGTAAGCAGGTAAGCAGGTAAGCAGGTAAGCAGGTAAGCAGGTAAGCAGGTAAGCAGGTAAGCGGGAAGGCAGATAAACAGATTAGCAGATGGCCAATACGTTTGGTGAGCGCGGATTGAGGTGCTGAGTTGAAGCCCAACTGTACTGTGGTTAAAAAGTAACCTATATAATGCACACAAATAATAGCCCTTGTATTGACGGGAACGTCTCCGGCTATGCAGGGGCTGTTGTCTGCGCCAGTGGTGAGATTGGTAGCAGTCCAGGCTGATGATTAGCTATTTTAGGGAGAATTGTTCTATAGAGCATGCATTTATAAGATTAAGTGGATTTCCTCCACTTAATTCTTCGCCAAACACCGGGATAAGGAAGCTAGTGGGAAAAACTCCACTTAATATCCTGAGTTTGTCCCTAAAGGGAGGTGTGCTCCGAAATAGGTGCAGTATTTCCAACTAATCATCGTAAATATTGATAAATACTGGAATTAGGTGGAGAAAATCCAATTAAGTGTTGGAATACTTTAAGAAAGAATCACTTGAAGCACCATTACGAGTGCTCTCGCACTCTTCACGAGAAGCGCTGGCGGTACTGGCGGGGAGAGATGCCTTCCAGCTTCATGAAGCTGGAGCTGAAATACGGCGCCTGGTTGAAGCCAACCTCCTCGGCGATCCGGGAGATGGGGAAGCTGGTCTGCATCAGCAGCAGCTTGCTCTGCTCAATACGGTAGCGGAGCAGATATTCCATAGGAGAGCAGCCGTATTCCCTGTTCATGCAGCGGGCGATATAGACCGGATGAAAGTTGAGGCTGTCTCCCAGCATGCCGGTTGTAATCTCCTCGCGGTAATGGGCACGCAGAAAGGAGGCCGCCTGTTCAGCACAGGCAGTGGACTGCGAAGCGGGACGTTCGCGGTGCACGGAGGCGGAAAGCTGCTGCAGAATCGCCTGGAACAGCATCTGCTGCTTGAAGCGGATGGAATCGAGATGGGCGTTAACCTTCAACAGCTCCAGCTGAGCCAGCAGCTCTTCCATGCGGGCAGGCTGGAGCAGTGTCATGTACTGCGATAGCCACAAGCTGAAGGTGCGGACGTCAAAAAGCGCAGAATGTGCGGACTCATCCGGCGTATCCTGTTCGCTTAAGGCTGCAGAGGGGGCGCTCATAGCACACCAGGAGCCGGAGGTCTGGAAATGCAGCCAGTAGTAGGAGCTTTCCTCCCGGCAGCCTTCGGTTCCGAAATGATGGCAGTCGGGACGCAGAATCAGCGCTTCTCCTGCATGTACTTCATAGTTTCGGTCCTCTTCCCCGAGATAGAGACAGCCCTCGCGGACGACCAGCAGATCGAATACCTGGATGTTCTGCCGGTTCACATGACGGAAGCCCGGAGGGAAATAAGTCAGTCCGCTGATAATATAATGCGGCAGCGGCGGGCTGGAGAATTGAAGCAGGCTCATGGTGGTGGCGTCCCCCTGTAGTTAAGGTTTAGAAATTGAAAGTTTAAGTTGGGAATTTGCTACATTTTCCAGAGTATATCACCTATAATTTACTTCTAGCAAGGAGTACTGGAGGCTTGTTGCAGCGGAAAATGAAGAGTGCAGCAGATGAGGGGAGAGTTCATTTAATGAAACCTAAGGCTGGGAATGTCGGACTGTGGATGCTGGCCTGGCCGATTTTTATAGAGATTTTCCTGCAGACGCTGCTGGGGACCGTCGATACCGTAATGGTCAGCCGCATCTCGGATGATGCAGTTGCGGTTGTGGGAATCTCCAATCAGCTGTTCGGCGCACTCATCACACTCTTTACCACCTTTGCCGGCGGGGCGGGTATTCTGGTAGCCCAGCGGCTTGGCTCGGGACGGCAGGAGGATGCCCGTACGATAGCCATTATGGGAGTAACAGCGAGCAGTGTGCTGGGACTCGCGGTTAGTATGATTCTGTTCCTGTTCGCTGACCCTATTGCACGTTCGCTGAACATTTCCGGGGAGTTAATTCCACTGGCGCATGTTTATCTCACTTATGTCGGCGGAGGATTGTTTCTGGTGGGGCTGACCGCTTCGTTCGGTGCGGCCATCCGTAACACCGGCAATACGAGAGGACCCATGTATACGGGGGTCGCTGTCAATGTAATCCATATCGTACTTAATTACATCCTGATCTTCGGCGCGTTCGGGCTGCCGCAGATGGGACTCGGCGGGATCGCTATTTCTAATTTGATCAGCAGGCTGCTGGGTGCAGCTGTTCTGATGGTTATGTTCTGCGGAGCTTTTGAACGGAAGATCAAACTGCGGGACTTCAGGACTTTTAAGCGGAAGCTGTTCGGGGAAATTGTAAAGATCAGCTGGCCGCTGGGACTCAACTCCTCCTCCTGGGTATTGTCGCAGCTGGCGATTTATTCTTTTCTGGCTATGCTAGGGGCCAAAGAGCTGGCGGCACGCACCTATCTGAACACTCTGGAATCTTTCTGCTTCACGCTGGGCTATGCGATAGCGATGGCGGGCCAGATCCGGATTGCCCATTTGTTCGGCGCCCGCAAGCTTACGGAAGTCTACCGGGGAGCCTTCCGCACGCTATATATCGGGCTGGCCATAGTCAGCGCCAATGTGCTGCTGCTGTTTGTATTCGGCAAAACGCTGCTGGGATTCTTTACAACGGACCAGGAGATTATCTCCATCGGAGTCTCGCTGCTTGCACTGAATTTGATTCTGCAGCCGTGCAAGATGCTCAATATGGCTATGGGCAATGCGCTGAATGCCATCGGCGACACCCGGTATACGATGATTGTCTCCATGATCTCCATGACAGTTATCGGTGTGGGCGGCTCCTATCTGTTTGGTATCAGCAGCGGCTGGGGGCTGGCGGGCATTTACTGCTGTATGATTGCTGATGAAGCGGCCAGAGGGCTGCTTGTGCTGCGGCGCTGGCGGGGGCGGAAGGTGCTGCATGCAGCTGAGGTAGAGAGCGGCGGGCGGAAGGCCGTCCAGGGCAAGGGCGGCAAGACTCTTTTTAAAATGAACGTCTAAGTGGTGAACTGCTGAGGTCATAGATATATCGAGAGCTACCCTGGTTTATCTTCGTTTAGAGGAGAAGCCGGGGCTTCTTGGCGTGCCTTGAAAAGGCGGAATTCCTGCGTTCCTTCACAAAAGTTGAAAATGTTCACTCCCCGCTGCTCCACATAATACAGGAATACCCTGAAGCTCCACTGTTCGGGCGGACGCGGCTTTTCTATACTTGGGTCATATACAGGCATAGGAGAGTGAGGGCTTTGAGACAGCGCAAACGCAAGACCGGAACACCGCTCGCGATAGATCTTCCCTTAAAAGGAGGCGGCCCGGCAGCATCACCGCTAGGGTCAGGCACGGTAAAAAAGAAGAGGAAGGGATTCCTCCATGAGCTGATCCATAACCGGGTTCTTTTTCTGATGCTGCTTCCGGCACTGTTATTCTTCCTGGTGAATTCGTATTTTCCGATGGTGGGTGTGTATTATGCTTTTACCCAGTTTGACTTCAATTCCGGGCTGTTCAGTGCACCGTTCGTCGGGCTCAAAAATTTTGAGTTTCTCTGGAAATCCGGCACTTTGGTGAAGCTTACCCTTAATACAATCGGTTACAATCTGGCGTTTATCGTACTGGGGAACGTACTGGCGATTGTCTGTGCAATTCTGCTCAGTGAGCTGCGGGTGAAATGGTTCAAAAAGCTTACGCAGTCTATCATGTTCCTCCCGTACTTCGTCTCCTTCGTAATTCTGAGTGTTATCGTCTACAACGTGTTCAATTATGATAACGGTTTCTTGAATACACTGCTGGCCCGGTTCGGCGCAGGTCCGGTCGATGTCTATAATAAGCCGGTGGTGTGGATTTTTCTGATCATTCTTTTTTACCTCTGGAAAAATCTCGGCTACAGCATGGTCATTTATCTGGCCGCTATCACGGGAATCAGCGATGAGTATTATGAGGCAGCCAAAATCGATGGTGCGCATATTTTTCAGCGGATCTGGTACATCACGGTGCCGATGCTGAAATCTACCTTTGTCGTGCTGCTGCTGTTCTCGCTCGGAAGTATTATGAAGGGGCAATTCGACCTTTTTTACCAGCTGATCGGCAACAACGGGGTGCTGTACAATACGACGGATATTCTGGATACGTATGTATTCCGTTCGCTCAAGGTTACTTTTGATATCGGAATGGCGACAGCGGCAGGCCTGTATCAATCGCTGTTCGGCTTCATTCTGATCATGACGGTGAACTACATTATCCGCAAAATAAACGATGATTACGCGTTGTTCTAGGAGGAGACAAGGAGTATGCAAATCAAAGACGATCATTATACGCGGCTGCTGCAGGGTCTGGCGTACACGGTCATCATTCTCGGCTCGCTGGCCTGTCTGATCCCGTTTCTGCTGATTATCTCGGCTTCTCTGACTGCCAATGAATCGATCATTAAGGACGGTTATCATCTGATTCCGGCGCAGTTCTCGGTGGAGGGCTACAAGACGGTATTTACTTTTCCTGACGAGGTACTGCGGGCGTATGGGGTTACGCTGTTCACGACGGTGACGGGCACGCTGCTGGGGCTGTTCTTCATGACAATGGCCGGATATGTGCTGGCCCGTAAGGATTTCAAATACCGTAACACCTTTTCCTTCTATATCTACTTCACGACGCTGTTCGGCGGCGGACTGGTGCCCTGGTACATCATGATCACCAAATATCTGCATCTAACCGATTCATACGGAGCGCTGATTTTTCCGGGGCTGATGACCCCGTTCCTGATTATTCTGATGAAGAACTTTATCCGTTCGGCTGTTCCTGAAGAGCTGTTCGAGTCCGCTAAGATTGACGGGGCCGGTGATTTCAAAATCTACTGGCGGATCGTGCTCCAGCTGTCGATGCCCGGCATCGCCACAGTAGGCCTGTTTCTGGCCCTGGCATATTGGAACGACTGGTTCTCCTCTTCCCTGTTCATCAACGATCCGCACAAGTATCAGTTGCAGTTCCATCTGTACAACGTCATCAACTCCGCAGCCTTTATCGCCAACATGGGCGCCGGCACGGGAGTCAGTCTGGGCAGTGATCTGCCGACCGAGTCGACCAAGATGGCGATGGCCATTGTTGTTACCGGACCGATTCTGTTCCTGTACCCGTTCATTCAGCGGTATTTTGTAAAAGGCTTGACGATAGGCGCTGTAAAAGGTTAGAACCGTATAGTGGAGCACGCCGTGAAGGTTGTGCCTGTTGTCCGGCTAACATAGTTTTGTTCGAAGTGACTCAAGGATGTGTATGCTAAACAAAACTTTTAGGAGGGTTCATGATGAAAAAGAAGACAGGCCGAAGATCTCTGGTCACGCTTACAACGGCTGCACTGGCGCTCTCACTCCTTGCAGGCTGTGGGGGCAATAACAACAGCGGGAACAGCGCAAACGGCGCAAACAGCGGGACAGACGGCAATAAAGACACAGCCGCAGCAACGGACAGCACCTCCAGCACGGCAGCTCCGGCAGAGACCGGAATAGACACTTCGAAGAAAGTGGAGCTTCAGTTCTATATGCTCGGCGATGCCCCTAAGGATCTGCCGGTCATTCAAGACGAAATCAACAAGATGGCTCAGGAAGAGCTGAACGCCACGGTGAAGTTCAACTATACAAGCTGGACGGACTGGGATCAGAAGTATAAGCTGCTGCTGTCTTCCGGCCAGGCGATTGATCTGATTTTTACAGCGGATTGGACCCAGTACCAGTCGTATGCGAAACGGGGCGCTTTCCTGGCGATTGATGATCTGCTGCCTAAGGCTGCTCCGGAGCTGCAAAAATTCGTACCGGAGTCGATGTGGGAAGATGTGAAGGTAGACGGAAAAATCTATACGGTTCCTGCCACTTATAAAGAGTACGTCACCAACGGCTTCGTATACCGCGAGGATCTGCGCAAGAAATATGATCTGCCTGTACCTAAAGATCTGGCCAGCTATGAGGCTTATATGGACAGCATTGTGAAAAACGAACCGGATATGATGCCAATGTCCCTGAACAGTGATATCGGCAATAATCTCCATTACATCTATACTGAGCTTAACAAAATGGTTGGCGCTCTCCCTTACGGGATGGGAGTGAAGTATGAATCGCCTACGACTGTCTACTCCTACTGGGGTTCTGATGAGCAAAAAGAAGAGCTGAAAACAATGAAACGCTGGGCGGATAAAGGCTTCATTCCGAAAAACGTGCTGAACATCAAGGACACGATGCAGGATCCGATGACTTCCGGTAAAGCGGCCAGCATGTTCGGTGATAATCCGACACGCTATAACGACATGAAGATGAAGATCAGTACGACCCATCCCGAATGGGAGCTGGCCTATTCTCCATTTGGCCTGACCACAGGTTATGCTACGCCTGTGCATCCGATTCACAACGGTTTTGCGATTCCAAAGAGCAGCAAAAATCCGGAGAGAGCGCTCGCATTCTATGAAAAGCTGGTCCTCGACAAACGCTATAATCAGCTGACGGAGTATGGTATTGAGGGCAAGAACTACACCGTTGAAGACGGCTACTACAAGCTGGTCGGCACCAGCACGAGCAATGGCTTCTCCCGTGAAGGGATGAACGGCTGGGCTTGGAGAAATCCGGAATTCATGCTGTTCGATAAAGGCTTCGACGGTGTGAAGGCCATCTTCGATGAGCTGGACAAAATTCAGAAGCCGGACCTGTTCCTGGGCTTTGCGGAAGACTACTCCTCGTACCAGGCGGAGAAAGCGGCACTGGAGCAAGTGGAGAAGCAATATCTCTTCCCGCTGGAAGCAGGTCTGGTTGAGGATATTGATAAAGGGCTGGAAACCTTCATGCAGAAGGCTAAACAGGCCGGGCTGGAAAAAATCCAGACCGAGTGGACGAAGCAATGGAATGCTTATGTTGCGGAGAAAGGCATTAAGTAGTGGAGGAGTGCCCCGGGAGCCGATGGCTTTTGGGGCTTTTTTATTTGTCGCTGTGCTGTGGGGGAGAGCTTAGAGTGGGCATTTCGGTGTCTGCGCAACTGCGGGGAATGTTTGGACTTCCGGCCGCTGTTAGGTTTGGATTTCCTGATTATATTCCGCTGCCCGCGGTAGAAATCCAAACCTAAAGGCGGACGCTAGCGCTCCTCCAGTTCCAAACTTCCCCTCCGCTGCTTCTCACCTTCATGGTGGGGCACAAGCTCTCCAAAACTGCAAAGCAGCAAAAACCGCCAGCCACCGGCTTCCGGGACAAGGGGAGGGAGCGCAGAAAAGCCAGTCTCCGTGTAGTTGGAGGCTGGCTTGGGGTGGCAGGCTTGGAGCGGACTCATGAGGCAGCCCCGGCATTTATTTGCCGAAGCTGCTCATGGGAAAGAGCGGGACAGGGGCTAGGCATTTTTAGAGCGCCGGTAGTCGGTAGGGGTGGTGCCGAAGCTGCGCTTGAACATCCGGTGCAGGTAGGAGCTGCTGGTGAAGCCGCAGCGCTCGGCAATGGTCGTTACCGGCAGGTCGGTATTCTCCAGCAGACTGCACACCTCGCGCATCCGTACCTCCAGAATAACGTCGACGATGCTGGTCAGGGTCTGCTGCTTATAGAGCCGGCTGATGTAGATTGGAGACATATCGAGCTCATCGGCGATCTGGTTCAGGCTGAGATTCGGCTCCATATAGTTCTCGGCCACCTTTTGATTGATCAGGCGGATCAGATCATGCTGCTTGGCGTTTTTTTTCTCAGACAGCTGTCCGCGCATTTCACTGAACAGGGCGAAGAAGGCAGCTTCCAGCTCGGCGACGGTTTCTACGGATTCCAGAGTAGGCAGGGCTGGTGCTCCATCACATTGTAAACGGTTACGTTTTTGGACGGTATTGATGATTTCTTTGATCGTCACACTAAGTCTCGACACGGCTAATTGCACGGTATGGAAGGGATACGATTCTGCTTCCCGGATAATGGTGCTGAAATGCTCCTTGGCCTCCTCGATCTTGCCGCACATCAGCGCATCGGTCAGACGTTTTTCTTTTTCCGTCGGATAGTGGTACGTATTGGCCTGAAGTGCACTTATGGACTGCGCACTAATGATGCAGCCATGCCCGTAAAACAGCCGGTGATTCGAGGCTTCTCTGACCTGTTTATAGAGCTGATGCAGCTGCAGGGTATTCCGGTCGATATGGCTGTAGGTGAGGGTAAGGCTTATTTTCAGATAATCGGAACAGGCCAGCTGAATCTGCCGCAGGAGCGTCTCGATCAGACCGGTGTCGGTGTATTCTATCGAATCTATGATATTCAGGAGCACAAGGATTCCATCATCATTCATATCGACGGTTTCTACCCGGTAGGTCTGGCCGCAGATTTCGGAGGCGATGTTCATAATCGCAAATTTGTAAGCCAGTAGATAGGATGACTGTTCATCCCTTAATTCCCTGTAATTGTCAATCCGCAGGAGAATCAGCCGGTAATCGTCATTGAAGGTGAAATGAATACCGAGCTGCCTGAGCTTCTCTACCTGCTGAATGGATTGCAGGGGCTTCAGGCCGAGGACCAGGTCACGCATGGTATTTTGCCGGATCATAAACATGCTGTCCCTTTTTTCACTCTCGAGAATGTTCATCTCACTGACAATCCGGTTGATCGGCAGATACAGGCTTTTAGAAGTGATCCAGGATAAAACGATCCCCCCAACCAGAATAAGGGCGGCGATGAGCAGGGTGGCGTTTCGGATACTGTCGGTCTGTTTAGTGATAATCTCATAAGGGGTGATGCGTACATATTGCCAGTCCAGATCATCCGGAGCAGTATAAGAGATCAGTGAATTGACGCCGGCATACTTGTCAATAAAGTAACCCTCGGAATCTCCCTTAATCTTCTGCTCTACCCAGCGGGCTTCTTCGGGCGCAAGCTCCTGCTGCTCCAGGCTGTTGCCTGACAGGAAGGAGTTATTGCCGGAGAGGATAAAGGTTGCGCTTTTGGAATTGGCAGGGCTGTTAATCTCTTTGTTGATCCAAGGAGCCGAAATGTTAACAATCACTGCCGAGTTAATTGTCCGGTCCCAGCCGATGGCATCGTAGCATAGAAAGGTATAAGCCCGGACCTGATCGTTCTCCTCGGCACCGTTCGAATAGACGCGCGGAATCGGCATAAACGGCTTGTATTCCTCGTAATGGTTCAGAATATCCAGAATATTCGTATCCACCAGCTCCTGCTCGGTAAATACTCCGTTCTGTCCGTGGGAAGAGGCAATATAGAGCTTGGCGCTTTTTGGATTATAGACATAGATGGATTCGATATACGGCATGGAGCTTAAGTAGTTTCCGAGCTCCGACATGGCGGCTGTGACGTCATAAATATCAGGTTTGTCATAGAAGACGATTTTGGAGATGGTGCTGTTGCGGTAAATCTGAAATGAAAGCGATTGCGCGGCTTCGTTCATATTTACAACCTCTTTGCTGGTCTGCGTGAGATCGCTGAGGTCGGAACGGAAGGCTTGCGTCTTCTCGACGCCAATATAGTAGTTGTAATAAATAATGGTGGAGACAAGGAAGGTTAAGGATACACAAAGCGTCATACTGACCAATATCCTGCTGTATAGCGCTCTTCGATGGCCGAGCTTGTTCAGTCTCATTAGCATCCCCCTGTATTCATTGTTTGTACCGGCGTCTAGGCCCTCTCTGTTTTGTTCACAGTATGATTATAAACTTCATAGGGGTGAACAGAACAGTGCAGCAAGCTGACAGCAGTGAACAAATGTGAATCCAGGGGGAGTGAACAAATCTGATATCTGTGTACAAAACAGCCTAAGCAGTAATCTGCATCAGCAGCGGAGTAACCTTGAACCCGTTGACGGGAGCGAGGTCCTGTGAGCAGGAGGAAAGAGCGACGATTACGTCCGTCAGTGCGAGCAGAGCGACATAATCACCGGGCTTCGAAAGTGGTTCTTCAATGACGTAGTCGAGGTTATCATCGAGTGCATTATTCATGAACCAGTTGATCGGATCGGGCAGATCTTGGTCTCCCAGGTTGTATTTCTGCAAAGCCCTCTGCAGATTATCGTGGCAGTTCGGGTGCTGCTCCAGTCCGAAGTCAACCTTGTAGCGGTAATAATCACAGGCCGGGAAAAAGAAGTCATGCCGTCCTACTGTATCATGGGTCAGCTGCATCAGCGGCTGCCGGTAGTTGCTGTACAGGCCGTCGCCGGATTTGAGCCGGATGCTGCTGAGCGAGGCCCGCATATGCACGGGGGAAACATGCTCGGTAGGGTTACCGGCATTAAAGCAGACGAAATCGCCGACCTGCTTGCCTTCCACGTCGATGATATACAGGGTCTGGCCTTGACGCACCAGAGCGCTTCTGCCCTCGTACGCCGGTACGAAAATTTCTTCGATTAATGTTCCGTTTCTCATGTTCTTCACCTGCTTAATATTTTATCCTATGAATACTGCGACCGCCCGGACGGGAGAGCCTGTGCCTTTGCGGATTTTGAGCGGGAGCCCGAAGTAGAGGAACCGTTTCTGTGCGACTTGGTCGAGATTGCAGAGGTTCTCGGTATTGGTCAGCTTGTACTCACGACAGATCAGATGCCCGGCAAAGGTGGTATCCAGCGGGTTGTCGATGGAAGGCGCGTCGATGCCGATATTAACGACCCCCTGCCGGGCCAGCCATTCAGCCGCCCCGTAATCCAGTCCGGTGTAGCGGGTCAGCCATTCGTCTGTACCGTAAGCGCGGTTATAATGACCGGTGTAGAGCAGCACGATGTCCCCTTTGTCGAGATGAAGATAACCTTTGCCCAGGGCCAGCTCCAAATCCCTGCGGGTAATGTAATCATCGGGTGAGATATGAGAGAGGTCAAGACAGACGGCCGGCCCGTAAAAATACTCCAGGGGCATCTCGTCAATCGTCGCCCCTTGCGGGTCATATTCATAGACGGCATCGCTATGGGTCGGGCCATGCTCGTTAATAAGCAGGTTATTCGTAGCGAATTCGAAGCCAAGCTTCTGGCGGCTCTCCTCATGGCTCATATTGGGGAAGATCATCGTCTTCTGATGCGGCGGGAACACCGGCATCCCCTGATAGATCTCCTGGGATAGATCGACTACCTGAATACCCAAGTGCAGCAGCCTCCTTTGATAAAATTGTGATGGTCAGGCCAGCGCCGGCAGTACGGTGAAGGCATCTGCATCGATCAGGCCGATGTCAGTAATTTTCCAGGCTGGGCTGGTAACGAGCGAGAGGAAGGACAGGTGCATAAACGGAACATGAAGGGTGCAGCCCAGTTCTTCACGGGCCAGACGGTGCAGCTCGGTGATTCTTGCGCTCATCTCTTTGCCGGTCAGCTCGTCGGTCATCAGACCGCCGATGCGCAGCGGCAGATCGCCGACTACCTTGCCCCCTTCAATCATGGCGATCCCGCCGTCCATGGCAATAACCCGGTTGACCGCGGTTACCATATCGGCGTAGTTGGTACCGGTGACAATGATGTTGTGGGTATCATGGGCCACACTTTCGGCGATGGCGCCGGCCTTCAGCTTCATGCCGCGGACGAAGGTTTTGCCGATCCTGCCGCTGCGGCCATGCCGCTCGACAACGAGTAAGGGCAGGAGGTCGTTCTCTACCGAAGGCTGCACGACTCCGTCCTTGACGGCGGCGGTGAAGATTCCCGCCCCGGTCAGATTCTGATCGGGGATGACCTCAATGGCGCGGACCTGCACGCTGCCATGCGCCCCGCCGGAGGATAGGTGCAGGTCCTCCAGCTTCACGGGCTTCCGCTTAACCGATTTCTTCACGGAAGCGGGATAGGTATAGGAAGGGATATCACGGGTCAATTCGCCGTCCTGGGCCACCTTGACTCCGCTGATATACACCTGTGATACCGTCATCTGAGCCAGATCGCTGATAACAGCGATATCAGCTTTGGCTCCGGGGGCCAGCAGTCCGATATCCTGGAAGCCGAAATGGGTGGCCGGATTAATCGTAACCATCTGGATCGCCTCAACGGGGTCGATACCTACAGCAATAGTGCGGCGTACAATATCATTCATGTGCCCGTGCTTGAGCAGATCCTCCGGGACCATATCATCGGAGACGAGAACCGCCCGCCGGGAATCCATCCCCTCCTCCGTAATGGCACGGATGCATTCCGCCATGTTCCGCTGGGAGGAGCCTTCACGCATGAACACGCTGACCCCGTAGCGCAGCTTCTCCATCATCTCTTCCTTCGTGGTGGTCTCGTGGCAGGAGACATGGCCGCCGCCGCAGATGATATGGGCTGCCAGCTCCCGGCCGAACAGCCCGGGGGCATTGCCCTCGATGGTTTTGCCGATGGATTTGGCATAAGAGACGGAAGCAAGCAGATCATCTATTAAGTATGGTGCATTGTTGTAAACCGGATGGACATTGCTGAAGCCCTGCAGCTCGCCGATTCCCTGGACATGATCATCACTCAGCAGGTCCTGCATATCCTTGGACCCGATATCACTACCAGCGGTTTCCAGACCCGGCACGTCGGGCGTGAGGCAGGGGACGGTGAACAGGACGCGGTTCGGCAGCGTACGCGCCTCTTCCATCATCGCCTTCATGCCGGGGACACCCAGCACGTTGCCGATTTCATGCGGATCGGCCACCAGGGTGGTCGTTCCTGTAGGGATGGACAGCTTCGAGAATTCTGTAACGGTCAGCATCGCACTCTCAAAATGCATATGTGAATCAATAAAGCCGGGGCTGATGAATTTGCCGGGCATATCTTCAACAAGGGTCGAGGGGCCAATCAGCTTATCGGCCTGGCCGACAAGCAGAATCCGGTCGCCTTTGACGGCAACATCGCCGGGATAAATCTCCCGGGTAATTACATTAATAATATAGCCGCCTTTCAGTACCAGGTCGGCATAAGCATCGCCGGAGAGCAGTACATCAATCATCCGCCGGCGCTGAATGGCATCTTTTATTTCTGTAGTCAGCATCTGCTACACACCTCCTGTCCAGGCGCAATCGACACTGTCCACGATCCCGACAATGGCTGCATCAACCGGGGCGTTCGGATGAAGTGTTGCTCTTGACGCTACGCTGCCCACCGCGTAGATGATCGTCTCGCCGATCCCCGCGCCTACTGTATCAACAGCAACGATAGGCTGGCCTGCTGATGCCCCATCGGGCAGGATCGGCTGTATGATCAGCAGCTTGGCGCCGATCAGATGCTCATCTTTTCGCGTTGCGACGACATGCCCCGTAATGATTCCCAGCTTCATGTGATTGTCACCTCTTTGGTTTAGAATACAATTTCAATGCCATGCTGCCTGGCCAGATCCGCGGCAAGCGGAGTGATTACCGCCGGAGACGCCAGGCGAATGGACGTCGTGCCCATTCTTAGTGCGGTCTGAATATCCCCGGCCGTCAATACCGGTCTGCCTGATTTTGCCTGTGCAGAAGTTATCCAGCGGCTCACTTGATCCGGTTCAAGCAGCGTAATGCCGAAATCTTGAATGGCTGCAAGCTTATTATGCAGTTCGTCCTTCAGCCGGGGCGGGGCCTGGAACATACCTTGCTCCCCCCAGCGGTAATGCCCCGGATTCGCTCCAAGCGTCAGCGTTCCCACAGGTTTGCCGGCACAGAGGAACCGTACAATCAGCTCCACGAAAGGATCAGCGGTATCCAGCTGGACTAAGCGGGACAACAAAGACAAGGAAAGCACCGGAATAAACAGCCTATCGGCAGCTTTCAGTGAACATGAACGGAGACTAGCCGGTGCAAGTATATCGTCTACACCTGTTGCTGCAGTCAGCTCCTGAACTGTAATGTCACGGAGCAGCTGTTCATCCGCCGCCAGCCGTAGCCGGGACCGGCCCCGGTCCAGCTGCTTTATAGCGGAATACCCTTCCTCCATGCCAATAAAGTGACCGGCCAGCAGAATAAAGACCCGGGGGAAGTCCTTGTTCAGCTCCTGTTCCCTGGACCGGTAAGCCAGACCGAGAAGGGCGCTGGCTGCAACCGTGCTATGCCGGCTGTCCATGGTGGATATTATTCAATTCCCTTGGACAGCAGTGCGCGTTCCACTTCACTGTGCGGCCGCGGAATGACATGCACCGATACCAGCTCCCCGACTCGTTTGGCTGCGGCAGCCCCTGCATCGGTAGCTGCTTTTACCGCGCCCACATCTCCCCGGACCATTACCGTTACGAGACCGAAGCCGATTTTTTCGTACCCGCAAATTTCTACATTTGCAGCCTTCACCATTGCATCAGCTGCTTCAATTGCGCCTACCAGTCCTTTTGTTTCGATTAATCCCAGTGATTCTCCCATCATAAAAACCTCCATTAGTTTAGTTTGGCTGATCCGGTGAATCCGGTGAATCTGATGCTAGGGCTAAGTCCGCTGACTTGGGCGGTTTAGCGGTTGGTACAGAAGACTGGAGGGGCGGAGGGGGAGAGACTGCAGAATCAGCCTCAGTGCTGTTCTCAGGCAGCAGGTAATTGTTCAGTATCTTGCCGGTCACATCACTGTGCGCCTTGGCAATTACATGCGCGGAGACCACTGTGCCGACCCGCTGCGCTTCAGCCTTGCCTGCCTCTACGGATGAGGTTACGGCAGCAACATCCCCGCTGAAATGCAGGGTCACGCCCAGTGAGCCGCCGACCCCGATGACCTTCTCGACAGCAACCAGCTGCACATCCGCCGCTTTGAGCGCGGCATCCGCTGCTGAGACGGCCGTTGTAAATCCCAGCGTCTCGATTAAACCCAGTGCTTGCATGAACGAAGCCTCCTTGTTGAATTCATCCGCTGATCAGCGGTTGTTATAATCATTCGCCTGGGGCTGCCAGGCGGGTAAGCCCTGGTGCTGCAGCCGCCATCTGTCCGGCAGTTCCGCTTAAAATGCAATAACCTTGCTCTGCACGAATGTATAGCCCGGACGAAGGGTGCCGCTGCAGCCACTGCTCGGCGATTCCTATGCTGTTCCAGCGGGAAGTGCCGGCTATTACCGCGATAGCTTCCTTGTGACCGCCGCTGAAATACCGCCGCAGCAGCCGGCCGGGCTGCAGGCTGATCCATACCCGCACAGGAGAAGCTGCTCGGGCCTGCATATATGCAGTGAGCTCCCTCAGCTTGGCTGCCGCCATATGGTGATCCTTGCAGAACAGCTTAAGCTCAAAGTTGCCGTCCACACTCCAGCTGATATCCGATTCAAGCTCTGACTCGCCTGCGAGCAGCTCTTCGGCCGCGAACAGCTGGCCCGGATGGCACGAAGCTTCGCTGATAACCCCGGCAGAGCTGTAATTCCGGCCTGAGCTGCCAAGCAGCGGACGGAGGTCATCACGAATGCGGGGGAACAGCCAGACCTCCAGCCCGCCTGCTGCCGGGAGGCGGACCGGCGCAAGCATGTCTTGCGGATCCGGGGTGACCCGCGGCAGGGGAGGGTTCGTCCGGGGGCTGTTATCCTTCTGCTCCAGCGGAGACAAGGTGCGCAGAAGCAGTGGAGACAGGTATTGTCCGGCCATTTCCCGGCTTGGGACAGCATCCGCAGCCGGCTCTTTTGCCGGCTGCACTACTCTGGCGGCTGCAAGGGAATCCGGCTGCCGGACGGCAGGAGCCTGTGCCAGTGAAGGGTGGCCGGAAAGGACAGCCAGCCGCCTGGCAGCCTGCTCCTTCTGGTAATTGGTGCGCTGAAGCGTAAGTCCAGGCTTAGAGCACTTCCCGGGCTGGGCACAGGTGTGCGGGCAGTTCTCCCTGCTGCTTACCCCGCAGGAAGGAGCAGGCGGTGCTGCGCCCGCCGGGGCGGAGGTGCGATTTCTCTGAAGTACTTCAGAAACAACATCCTTCATAAAACTGGACAAGGCTAATCACCTCCTTGAAAGTTTGAATCCGGCAGGAAGCTTAGAAAAGCATCCTGGCGAGATCGGGATGCGGGCGCGGAATGACGGTTGATGACACCAGCTGCCCGCCGGTCTTCTGATACGCGGCTGCACCGGCTTCGACGGCTGCGGTAACCGAGGCGACATCGCCCTCAACGATTACTGTCACCAGACCTGAGCCAACCCGTTTGAAGCTGGCCAGCCTGACGTTCGCCGTCTTGCACATGGCGTCCAGCGCTTCCAGCGCCGGGGTCAAGCCGCGTGTTTCAATTAAGCCGATTGCTTGCATAATCCACCTCCTTCAAAGTTTTGTAAGCCTATCCTTCACAGAGTCCGCATCGTACAAAACTCACTTCGGAAGCATAAGCTCAAACATAGTCCTCCAGCCTGATTTCATCCTGTCCCGGAATATGCGTTCTCCGGTACTGCTCTTTGTGTGCGAGCGGACAGGTGGCGTCGATGCCCATTTTGGCCGATACCCCGCGCAGATTGTGTGACGGCTCCAGCGGGGAGCCTTTGGCGCCCGGGACGATGAACAGGTCGAGATCGGCCTGTACCCGGGTGGCAATTGCCCACTCCACATCCAGCGGGTCAAGCAGGTTGACGTCATCATCGACCACCACAACATGCTTGAGGTCTTTGTCGCCGGCAAAAGCAGCCAGCAGTGCTGTCTTTCCGTCGCCTTCCTGGACTTTGCGGATCTGGATGACCGCGTGGTAGCGGCCTACCCCGCCCATGGTAATATGAACATCCTTTACTCCCGGGACAACCTGGCGGACCGAGCTGAGCAGGGCGATTTCGCGGGAGATGGCCATCGGCAGCTTCTCCTCGTAGCTCGCCGGAAGGATGGTCTGCCATATGGGTCGGTTCCGGTGGGTGACGGCAGAGATTTCGACCACCGGCTGCTCAGAACGCGGACCATAATAACCGCCCAGCTCTCCAAACGGACCCTCCAGTTCGCGGATACCGGGGAGTATCCGCCCCTCGAACACAACCTCTGCCTCAGCCAGAACTTCAAGGTCAACCGTTTTGCACTGGACGACATCGAGCGGCTGATGAAGCAGGGAAGAGGCCACTTCCAGCTTATCCGTATGGAATAAGTGAGTACTGATCTGCGAAGCCAGTACGACCGCCGGCACAACTCCGAACATGAACGCCGCTTCCATCGGCTCTCCGCGTTCTTCGTACTCTTTGTACTGTTGGAACAGTTCGGGGGAGGAGATCAGAATACCGGTCCGGTTCCCTTCCAGCAGCTGCATGCGCCGGATGGAGGTATAACGCTTGCGCCCGTCCTCGCCTTTAACAACCATTACACCGGAGACATAATATGCACCGCTGTCCTCCGCATGGTAGGTGCATACCGGAAACAGCTCCTTCAGGCAGATCCGGCTGGTGATAACCTTCTCGTGCACCGGTGCGTGCTCCACCAGCCGGGTTGGTGTAGGTGAGACGATGGCTGCAACCAGTCCAGTTAGCAGCTCAGCTGGAGTCAGGTCCAAGCTGTCTGCGATCAGCTCCCTGGAGCCGCCAAGACCGACGGTCATCGGGTCGGAATATCCTTTAACCTTCTCGAACATTAGCGGCTGCTTGCCCTTTACGGCCTTCACAACAGCCCCAAGCTCGAAGCGGGGGTCAACCTCTCTGCGGATATGCAGCAGCTCGCCGCTTCGCTCCCAGCGGTCCAGCAATTGTCTGATATTGACTGCGGCCATTTAGTCCTCACCCCATCTCTTCATCAGCTGATGTTCAATACCGAATGCATCAAGAACCCGGGCATTCATGAAATTCACCAGCTCCCAGATTTCGGTCGGATGGTTATAGAAGCCGGGCGAGGCAGGCATAATGTCGGCACCTGCCCGGGCGAGCCGGAGCATATTCTCCAGATGAATCAGATGCAGCGGTGTTTCGCGGGGCACAATGACCAGCCTGCGCCGCTCCTTCAGCACCACGCTGGCTGCCCGGTTCAGCAGGGTGTCGCCCATGCCGTTCGCCATAGCACCAAGCGTATTCATGGAGCAGGGGACAATCACCATTCCGTCTGTTTTGAAGGATCCGCTGGCAACGGGAGCGAACAGGTCGGAATTTGGCAGGACGGTCCCATACTGTGCAAGCTCCTGCATATCGATCCCGCATTCATATTTCATCACGTTCTCACCGGCCCCGGTGGCAATGATATAGGTTTCAATGCCGAGCTGGTGCAGGCTGCGGATCAGGGAGTACCCGTAAATCGAGCCGCTGGCTCCTGTAATGGCTACTACAATTCTCATGCGCTGGATCTCCTTTGACCAAGGGCTGCGTTGCTGTTAAGCCTTGGCAGTCAGATGTATATAACAAAAAGAAGCCGCTGAAATAGAGAGGTCTCTACTCAACGGCTTCCTGCAATCTGTAAACAGATATAGGGCAAACCTTAAGGGAAATGCGGCTCATCAGGATGAATCGAGATGAAGCCTGGTATTTGAATTATCAGAATAACCTAGAATGAACACCGGCTGCGGTAAATCCGCGAGATAAACCCCGCATCATTGATCTGGACCGGAATCACATATAATGACTGTGCAGGCCCAAGCCGTCTGGGGATCGTAATCCCTGAGTACGCCAGCGGCTGGCAGCCCCAGCTCTGCGATAAGCTTCTTCTGGATTCTCCGCTTGAATTCCTGATGCAGCGCGGCGTCTACAGACTGCTTCAGCTCGGGATAATGGTCCTCCAGGGCGCGAAGGGCTGCTACCCGCTGATGCTTCACCAGGAACATAATCATTGTCTCGTTCACAGCTTCAATCTTTAGCTGGGTCACTCCGACTCCGTACAGCTCCTTATGAACCTCATTGTAGCAGCGGGATAATTTCTTCTTGTGCTCATTGGATGAGAGAAGCAAGGCGACTGTCAAGAAATTCACTTCCCTGTAGTGAAGTCTGATGTGTTAAGAAATGTAACGTAAAGGAAGTATTCATATACGAAAAACCCATTTTTTACGATAACTTAAACTCCATTATAGAGAAATAATCTGCAAAGTAAATGATTAATGTTACATTATATGACTCTATCCCCGGACAGGCTGGAGGAAAGATTTCATTGAGGATGCTGATCTGTTGCCTCTTTTTTTCCACAGTTCTTCTTCCATGTTTTCACAAATCTATGTTAGCATGGTCTATAGTTATTTTGCTGACATCTCTTTGCAAATCAGAACATGGAGGCGCGTGGCACATGCTGAAAGTCATGATTGTTGATGATGAGCCCTGGGTACTTGAAGGACTACGGACGATGGTGGACTGGAAAAAGTATGGATTTGAAGTGTGCGGCGAAGCCCTTAACGGCCCGGATGCACTGAGACTGGTCGAGGAGCTTAGGCCGGATCTCGTACTAACGGATATTAATCTCCCGGTCTTTAACGGTCTTGAGTTGATTACCAGGCTGAATGAATCGATGGGTAAGCCGCCCCGGTTTGTAATATTAAGCGGATATGACGATTTCCAATATGCAAGAATAGCCCTGCGCCAGCGGGTAGATCAATATTTGCTGAAGCCGATCGACGAAGAGGAGATCGAAGCCTTGTTAAGCCGGCTAAGTCTTACGATTCAAAATGAAATCGCTTCCAGTCTAGAACATCAGAAAAAGCAGGCAATGATTGTCGGCAATCTGATTAACCGCATGATTCATGAGGAGGCGGATGAGGAGGTTCAGCTGACGGCGGCCAACTTGATGCAGATACCCGCGGATGCGGAATTGCTGGGCATTCTTATCGATCCCCCCGCTGCAGCAGCGCTTCTGCAGCAGCATTTGAAGGATTACTTTCCTTGCGAGTTAGCAGGCTGCTTCCAGGACAGCGCGGACCGGTTCGGTCTGATCCTGCAATCCGCTTCCCTCTCCAGGGATAGCCTGACTGCCGGAGTCACCCGGCTGCAGCAGGATTTGGCTGAACAGCTGCAGGAGCCGGTGGCGGTTATGGTCAGCGAAAGAATGTCCGGCGCGTTGTCCCTTAAAGATATCTATCTGCAGACGCTGGAAATGTGGAAGCTGAAGTACCGCAGAGAGAAGGGCGGGGTCTTTTTCAATTGTGACTTCAGGAACACCTGTAAAGAGGCGAATATTGAACAGGAGACCTTTACCGGGCTGCTGCAAAAAGTAAAGGCAGGCGAGCTTCAGGCGATTGAGCCCTGTGTGCGGGATATCTTTATGTTCTACACGAAGCATTTGTATTCGGTAGAAGCTGTCCAGGCCGGCATCGCCCATCTGGAAATGACTTTGTGCCGTATGGTCGCCGAATGCAACGGCGAAACCGCCGGGATGATGAATCAGCATCATGAGGAGTTCGGAAATCTGGGTGAGCTGGGGGATTATTTCAGGCTGGGCAGTTATGTAAGCGGGCTGTGCAGGCGGGCGGCTGTCTATCTGGCTGAGCTGCAGGAGGCTAACGAAGGGAACACGATCTATAATGTGATCCAGTACGTAGACCTTGAATTCCGCAATAAATTGCAGCTTCAGGAGCTGGCCCGGCAATTTCATATGAATTCCGCATACTTGGGGCAGTTGTTCCGGAAAGAGACCGGCCGCAGCTTCTGTGAATATCTGAACGATAAACGGATTGAAGCCGCCAAAGGGCTGCTGAAGCGGACAGAGCTGAAAATCTCTGACGTTGCAGCACAGGTCGGATTTAGTAACACGGATTATTTTATCGATAAGTTCAAGGGAATCGTGGGCGTCCTGCCTTCGGTATACAAGAATTCGAATAACTGTAAGCAGCGCTAAGAAGGACAGGTGCATAGCCATGCTGAAAAAAAGATTCCGTTTCACCAATATTGTCAATGATATTCCGCTGAATTATAAATTTATCCTGATCTATATCGTTGGTGTGCTTCTGCCTATTATGGTCATCAACCTGGTATTTCTGGGCCGGATTACAGATCTGATCAAATCAAGGGAACAGCAGAACCTGGAGATCTCCCTGGAGCGGGCGAGAAAGGATATTCATGATTTTATCGAAGGCGGGGTTGCTGTCAGCTATACGCTATCTACGGATAAGAACCTGTATGAAATGCTGGACCGTTCCTATAAGGACTCTATTGATTTTTATGGTGCTTTTGACGAACAGCTGCGGGACCGGTTGAACAGCTACATGCCGGTAAACAACCAGATTGATCGGATCAGCGTGTACACGGATAACCGTTCTATTGTTTCAGGGGGCAACTATCAGATCATAAATCAGAAGGTACTGGCAAGTGAATGGTACCGGCAGGCGGAATCCTCCCGCAATAAGGTACTTGTTACCGCTTACCGGACATCTGAGAACGATAATACCGCTTCTTCGATCCCTACACTCAGCGTCTTGGACTGGATGGATAATTTCAGGTCCTTCAACGAATATAAAAAGCTGCTGAAGATTGATCTGGATCTAAGCGAAGTGTATGACGTTATTGCCCGAGAAAAAGATTACCTCAGCCTCTATCTGGTCAATGAGCAGAATCAGATTGTCATGTCAGCGGACAGCGGCTATCAGCGGGTGACAGATGAACCTTATCCTCTGTTTAATCTGCAGGAAGATAATCAGCAGGAGCTTCATGTGCTGCCGCTTGGTACGGCCAACTATCTCAAGGGCTGGCGGATCATCGGAATTACGCAAGGGGAGCGGATCACACAGGCAATTCTGGATATCCGGCTGTATGCGGCTGTGCTGGCGACCACGATCACGCTGCTGACCTCTGCTTTTATATATGTGATGCTGAGATCTTACAATTACCGGGTAAAACGGTTGTCCAGACACATGCAGAAGGTTACCAACGAGAAATTTGAACTGATCCGGATTGACGAGGGCCGCGATGAAATCGGCGGGCTTATTCATAACTTCAACAGGATGACCTCGCGGATCAACTCGCTGATTAATGATGTGTACAAGCTGGAGATTCAGAGTAAGAATCTGGAGATGGAACGGGTCAGGGCGGAGCTGAATTTTCTGCAAAGCCAGATGAATCCGCATTTCCTGTTCAATACGCTGAACGCAATTCTTGTGGTCTGCACCAAAAATAAATATGACGATGTGACGGATATTATCAAAAGTCTCTCTAAGCTGCTGCGCAGGCTGCTCCGCTGGAAGGAGGATCTGGTGTCGCTGCAGGAGGAAATGCAGTTTATTGAGATGTACCTAAAGATCGAGAAATTCAGATTTCGCGATAAGTTCGACTATCAGTTTGAGATCGAGGAGCAGGCACTGGAGTACAAAATTCCGAAGCTCAGCATGCAGCCGCTCGTAGAAAATTCCTGCAAGCATGGCTTGCAGACGATAGAAGGGCTGGGCATCATCAAGGTGAGGGCAGCGGCCCGGGAGGACCGCCTGCAAATCACGGTTTCGGACAACGGGAAAGGGATCGAGGCTGCGCAGCTCAAAGATTTACTGCACAATATCCGCACCGAGGATTCGTCCGGCTTAAATATCGGAATGCGCAATGTATACCGCAGATTGGAGCTGTATTATGCCGACCAGGTGACTTTTGAAATCATCAGTGTACCGGGTGAGGGGACTGCAGTTTCGTTCGGCATCCCGCTGAAGCTGCTGGAGAAGACTCATTCTCCGGGAGGGGAGGAAAGGTTATGACTTATAAAGTGCTGTTAATTGATGATGAGCCGAGTGCTCTCGAAGGGATGCTGCTGTGGATTGACTGGCGGGAGCTTGGCTTCGAGATATGCGGGACCTGCGGCAACGGCCAGGAGGGCTTGCGGTTAATCGGTGAGCTAGACCCGGATCTGGTTATCACGGATGTAAATATGCCGCTATTGAACGGTCTTGAAATGATTGGCGCGTGGCAACAGCAGGCAGGGGGCAGGGAGATTAAGTTTGTAATCATAAGCGGGTACAGCGAATTTGAATATGCCCAGACTGCTATCAGGTACGGTATTAACCATTATTTGCTAAAACCGGTTTTTCCGGAAGAAGCGACCGAAGAACTACGGGAGATTTACCAGGAGCTGGAGCAGGAGGAGCGCGGCCGGAGGTTTAAGCAAATGGCAGCTTCTGAGGAGACGGCGGCGGCAATCAAAGGCCTGTTGTATGAGCAGCCGGCAGAGAAGGCCGATCCGGAGTTTCTCGCCTCGCTGCCCGCGGACATCTGCTGCTGGAATGTCTGCCTGATTCAGACCGCACCACAGCAGTATGCCGAGGTCAGGGGCACAGCGGCCGCCTTGATCGCTGGGGCACCCGCGATGTATCTGGTGGATCTGGAGGCAGGCTGCTGCGCAATTGTATTCGGGAGTTTCTCGGCCGGGCAGGAAAGTGATGCAATCAGGGGGATAGCAGCCTCGTTACAGCAGGAGTGTCCCGGCTTGACCCTGTTTATCGCCGCCGGAACCAGCGTGCCAGCATTGACCGGCATCACGAACAGCTACCGGACAGCTAAGGAAACCCTGCAGCACTTTTTTTACCGGGCCTCCCCTGCCGGATTCCTGATGTATTACGAGATCAAGGATACGCCGTTCAGCAGGCAATACGATCATATCCGGATGGCGGATGAACTGATCGGATTTATCAACACACTGGATCTGCCGGGCTTCCGCAGCGCGGTAGACTCGGCGGCTCACAGCTTTCAGGAGAAGCTTGTGGCTCCCGAGGCCGTAAAGAAGTTTGTTATACATCTCATATACCGGATCCGGGAATTGACCCAGGTGACGGAAAACGGCAAGCGGGTGGAGCTGCTTAACGAGTTTCAGCTACCGGAAATCCATCATTACAGGCTCACGTTATCCGGACTTATGGGTTATCTGCTGACCTCTGGAGAGGCTGGAATAGAGCTCCTTCTTGAAGAGCGGGGCAGGAGGTCGCGTGATATCGTCCGGGATATCAACCAATACATTCAGGAGCATTACCGCGAAAGTCTGACAATTCAGAAGCTGGCGGAAATTTTTTATCTGCATCCTGTATATCTCGGCCAGCTCCTGATCAAGAAGAACGGAATAGGCTTCAATGAGCTGCTCCATAATCTGCGGATTGAGGAAGCGGCAAGGCTGCTTCATGAGCAAAAACTCAAGCTGTCGGAGGTTGCCGAGCAGGTGGGGTATGCCAACTATGGCCAGTTTTTGAAGCAGTTTGAGAAGAAAATGAAGATGTCTCCGAATGAATACCGGAATGCAAAGACCTAAAATATTTGGGGTTATACCTTTAATTCGGTTGTATTTTAGAATAGAAATCACCTCTATAATTCATAAATGTAAGTGCTTACAAGAAGCGTGACCAAAAATATGGAGGTGCTTTATGGGGGGCAAGTCGCAAAGAACGTTTAAGTCTTCACTGATTATGCTGTTAACCCTGAGCTTTACACTCGCGGGCTGCGGCGGGAACAACAACGGTAATACAAATGCTAAAGCGGAAGAAACCGGTGCAGCACAAACTGCCGGAGCAGCTAACACAGGCGATAAGATCGAACCGTTCAAGGTAAGTGTCTTCATCGGCGCAGCAGGACAACAGCCGACACCGGACAACAAAATTTATAAGAAAATTAAGGAAGAAACGGGTGCCAGCTTCGATATGGAATTTCTGGCAGGCGACATTAACCAGAAGCTGGGGGTTATGATTGCCGGCCAGGATTATCCGGACTTGATGACCGGGAATACAAAGCTTACAGCAGCAGGGGCTTATATTCCGCTTGAGGATTTGATTGAGCAATACGCTCCACATTTGAAAGAGCATTACGCAGATTACTGGAACATGATGAAGGACCCGAATGACGGGCATATCTATATCCTGCCAAACTACGGCGTATACAACGGTAAGGTCAACAGTTCATGGTATTCGGGACCTGCCTTCTGGATGCAAAAAGCAGTTCTCAAGGAATTCGGATATCCAAAGGTAAAGACATTGGATGAATACTTTGATCTGATTGAGAAATATAAAGCGAAATATCCAAAAATCGATGGCAGTCCGACGATAGGGTTTGAAATTCTGAACTATGACTGGAAAAACTGGGGTCTGTTCAATGCACCACAGCATCTGATCGGCCATCCAAATGATGGCGGTGTTGTTGTAAATAACGGCGTGGCTGAAATTTTCGCAGACAAGGATTATGCTAAACAGTACTACCAAAAGCTGAATGAAGTGAACCAAAAAGGTCTGATCGATAAAGAGACCTTTGTACAGAACTATGACCAGTATATGGCGAAGCTGTCCAGTGGTACCGTTCTTGGGATGTTCGACCAGCACTGGAACTTCAACGCTGCCGAGGACTCCCTGACTACCCAAGGCAAAATTGAACGCACTTACGTAGGTCTTCCACTGGTATATGACGCGTCGACCAAAGACTACTACCGCGATCTGGCAGTTCTGAACCTTAACAACGGTTTCGGTATCAGTATCAATGCCAAAGATCCGGTGAAAATTATCAAGCTGCTTGACACCCTGATCCAGGAAGACTGGCAGAAAACGTTCTCTTGGGGTATTGAAGGCGAAGATTACATCGTTGAAAACGGCAGATTTATGAGAACCCAGGAACAGCGCGACAATGCAGCTGATGCTACCTGGCAGCTGGCCAATAAGGCCAAAGCGATGTTTGACTATCTGCCAAAAACAGAAGGAAGCTTCAGCGACGGCAACTCAACAGATGCCGCTGCACAGCCTGAAGAATACAAAGCGGGCCTGAAACCTTTCGACAAGGAAGTGCTTGACGCCTATGGCTTTAATTCTTACGTGGACTTCTTCAGCGAACCGCCTGCCAACCCGGTCTATTATCCTGCCTGGTCCATTGACCTGATAGAAGGATCGGATGCCAAAATTGCAAGTACGAAATTGAATGAACTGCAGACCAAGTTCCTGCCAAAAGCCATTCTTGCCGATCCGGCTGACTTTGATTCCGTCTGGAGCGATTATGTCGGACAGATTAAAAAGGCCAATGTGAAGTCTTATGAAGATAAGATTAACGAGCAGATCAAGTGGAGAATTGATAACTGGAGCAAATAACGGAGCATCAGCTTCCGGAATCAGAGGGTGGAGGGCCGGTTCCGGCCTTCCACTTCCTAAATTAAAATGATGGATTGGGGAGACAACTACTATGGATGAGACCCTAGAAATAGAAACCGTCGTCCGGCATCCCAAGAAAAAAAAGAAGCAGCCGATTACCTGGTCTCTCTTGAAAAGCCAGAATCAGCTGATTTGGATGTCTGTACCGTTAATGCTCTATATTATTCTTTTTGCCTACGTCCCTGTATGGGGCTGGACCATGGCTTTCCAGAATTATAAGCCGGCCAAGTCCTTCAGCGAACAGGAATGGGTAGGATTTAAACAATTCAAGTTCCTGTTTACCGATGATAATTTCATCAGGGTACTGCGCAATACCTTAGCGATGGGGCTAATTAACCTGATTCTCGGTTTTGTCACTGCTATCGTGCTTGCACTGCTGCTCAATGAAATCAAGAACATCTTCTGGAAAAGAACGGTGCAGACGATTTCCTATCTGCCGCATTTTTTATCGTGGATTATCGTTACCGGCATTGTTGCCACTTCGTTGTCGATCAATGACGGGATCGTCAATATCGTGCTGATGAAGCTGCATTTGATTAAAGAGCCGATTCTCTGGCTCAGTGAAGGTAAATATTTCTGGGGCATTGTCGGGGCTTCGCATGTGTGGAAGGAAGTCGGCTGGAATACGATTATTTATCTGGCAGCCATTGCTTCCATAGACCCTGCACTTTATGAAGCCGCGGAAATCGACGGCGCGAGCCGCTACAAAAAAATGAGATTCGTAACCCTTCCAGGGATCAAAGCAACGATCGTTATTCTGATGATTATGTCCATCGGACATGTGCTCGAGGCGGGCTTTGAAGTGCAGTACCTGCTTGGTAACGGGCTGGTTGTGGACTGGGCAGAAACGATTGATATTTTTGTACTGAAATACGGGCTTGCTCAAGGTAACTATTCACTAGCGACCGCCGGCGGGATTTTCAAAACCGTGGTCAGCGTAACATTGCTGCTTATGGCTAACGGAATTTCGAAGCGGCTTGGGGAAGAGAGGTTGTTATAATTATGGATAACCGACAAATCAGCCCTCGGCAAACTTTTACGATGAAAAAAAGCTTAGGCACAGGCAAACTTGAACCGGTTCTGTTCACTTCCTTCAACACGGTTTTTATGATCTGCCTGGTGCTTGTGACTCTATATCCGTTCCTCAACACGATTGCCGTTTCGTTTAACGCGGGCAATGATACGATCCGCGGCGGCATCTACTTATGGCCAAGAGCCTGGACTCTGCAAAATTACAAGGCGATCTTTGCCTCCGGCACCATTTTCGACGCATTCCTGATTTCTGTGGCCCGGACCGTGCTGTCCACGATCCTTAATATTTTTCTGACCACGATGCTTGCGTATACCTTAAGCCGGAGGGAATATGTATTCCGCCAGCCGATCACTGTCATTTTTGTGCTGACGATGTATTTCAGCGCCGGTCTGATTCCGGGCTACTTCCTGATCAAGGATCTTAACCTGATTAACAGCTTCTGGGTATACATTTTTCCGTCCATGATCAGCGCATTCAATATGATTGTAATCCGCACGTATATCGGTACAATACCGGAGAGTCTGCTGGAGTCAGCGAAAATCGACGGCGCCGGCGACTTCAGAATTTTTATGAAGGTTGTATTCCCGTTATGCAAACCGGTACTCGCTACAATTGCCCTGTTTGTGGCTGTAGGCGCATGGAATTCCTGGTTCGACGCGTTTATCTATACCTCTTCCAGACAAAGCCTGAGTACGCTGCAGTATGAGCTGATGAAGCTGCTGTCCTCGACAATGAACTCCAACAGCAATCCGAACGTTGCTGCCGGGGTGGGGATGGACCAGAATTCAGCCCGCGCACTGGTGACCCCGTTGTCGATCCGGGCAGCCATCACCGTTGTAGCCTCGGTTCCGATCCTGCTCGTGTATCCGTTCATGCAGAAGTATTTCGTGGTGGGACTGAATGTAGGCAGTGTTAAGGAATAATACAGCCGTAATTAAGGCTGAAGAAAGGTTGTCTGCATGAATATGAACCATTCTACGATCCATTACTCAAACCCGGTGCTTCCGGGTTTTTATCCTGATCCGAGCATTACCCGGGCGGGGGAAGATTATTATCTGGTCTGCAGCTCCTTTGAGTATTTTCCGGGGGTGCCGATTTTTCACAGCCGGGATTTAATCCACTGGAAGCAGATCGGCCATGTGCTGGACCGGATCAGCCAGCTGGACATCCGCAGCTGCGCCAGCTCTGACGGGATTTATGCGCCCACCATCCGTTACCATGAGGGAATCTTCTACATGATTACCACGGATGTGCGGGGCAAGGGTAATTTTTATGTGACCGCTGAAAATCCTGCAGGACCCTGGTCTGATCCGGTTATCGTACCCTATGGGGGGATTGACCCCTCGCTGATGTTTGACGACGACGGGAAAGTCTATGTGACTACCCAGCAGGGGGCAAACTATGATTCCCATGTCATCCAGTACGAGATTGATATTGCTACCGGTAAGGCGCTGAGCGAACCGGTTGTCATCTGGACCGGCGATGGCGGGCCATGGCTGGAAGGGCCGCATTTGTACAAGATTAACGGATTGTATTATATTATGGCGGCTTCGGGCGGGACGGCAAAGGAGCACCGCGAGATTATCGGCCGGAGTGCATCCCCGTACGGACCGTTTGAACGGCTGGCGGAGCCGATTCTGACACATAAGGACATCGATCATCCGATCCAATATCTGGGACATGCCGATCTGATCGAAGGACCGGATGGAGGCTGGTGGGCTGTCTTTCTGGGGGTGCGCCTGGGAGAGAACGGCTATGGGGTGCTTGGGCGGGAAACCTACCTTGCCCCGGTGCACTGGACTGCAGACGGCTGGCCGGTGATTGATAATAATGAAGGAACAGTTCAGCTGGAAATGAAGGTACCGCGTCCGCCTTACAGCGAGCCGGCGCCTGTCCGGGATAGCGGCAGACATGATTTTGACGGCAGTATATTGCCGTATGACCTGACCTTTCTGCGCAATCCGGCAGCGGGCAGCTGGTCGCTCGGGGAACGTCCCGGCTGGCTGGCACTGAAGGGACAATCAGCCGGACTATGCGATATCGGCCAAGTAGCCTTTATCTGCCGCAGGCAGCAGCAGGTTGCGGGTGAATGGAGTACCCTTCTGGAGCTGACCAGCGAGGAGGAAGGTATCGAGGCCGGGATTTGTGCCCGGATGAACGAGCGGGCGCATTATGAGATCGGGATGAGGAACAGCAGCGGGAAGAGCACCGTATTCGCCCGCTTGACGGTGAAAGGCCAAGCCCGGCTGGCGGCGGAGGTTCCGGTTACAGCCGGCAGGGTATTCCTTAAAATCGCTGCCGATTATAACGAATATCGTCTGCTGTACTCCTTAAATGGCAAGGAATGGACCCGGCTTGCTGCCGGCTCAGCTTATGCTTTGTCGCCGCAGGCGGTTGAAGGGAACGGGTTCACCGGAGTAGTGATCGGCTTATATGCTGCAGGCAAGGGCAAGGCAGCGGAAGCTTCAGCCTATTTTGACTGGTTCGATTACCGGGCCTGAGGAGCACAGGTGAAAAAATAAAGCATATGCTTCCGAAGTGAGTTTTGTACGAAGCGAAACAGGAAGTCTATGCTCACAAAACTTAAGCGTATGCTTCCGAAGCGAGTTTTGTACGAAGCAAATCAGGAAGTCTATGCTCACAAAACTTTTAGGAGGGGCATTCATGAGGGGCATTAACAGCTTTACCGAGCCTGCGCTGAAGGCTGTGTTCGCCGACGATTTCAGGATAGGCGCAGCGGTAAATCCGCGGACGCTCCAGTCGCAGGAGCAGCTGCTCGCCTATCATTTCAACAGCATAACTGCAGAGAATGAGATGAAGTTTGAGAGCCTGCATCCGCAGGAGGAAGTATACAGCTTCGGCAAAGCGGACATGCTGGCCGCTTTTGCCCGGAAGCATGGGCTGGCGATGCGCGGCCACACGCTGGTATGGCATAACCAGACAAGCGATTGGCTGTTTACCGGTAACGCTGGCGGTCCTGCAAGCAAGGAGCTGCTGCTGGCCCGCTTGAAGTCGCATATCGATACCGTAGTCGGGCGCTATAAGAATGATATCTACGTCTGGGATGTGGTCAACGAGGTGATCGCAGATGAAGGCTCGGAGCTGCTGCGCCCTTCCAAATGGCTGGATATTGCCGGACCGGATTTCATCGCCAAAGCGTTTGAATATGCCCATGAAGCCGACCCTAAGGCATTGTTGTTTTACAATGACTATAATGAATCGAACCCGCTTAAACGTGAGAAGATCTATACTCTGCTGAAATCCCTGCTGGCGCAAGGAGTGCCGGTGCATGGCATCGGCCTGCAGGCACACTGGAATTTATACGATCCGGCACTTGATGATATCCGCGCAGCGATTGAGCGATACGCGTCACTCGGGCTGCAGCTGCAGCTGACGGAGCTGGACATGTCCCTCTTCCGCTTCGAGGACAAGCGGACGGATCTGAAAAGTCCGCCGTCTGAGCTGCTTGAACTTCAGGCAGAGCGTTATGATGTCATCTTCCGGCTGCTCAGAGAATACCGGGAAGTGATATCCTCGGTTACTTTCTGGGGAGCGGCGGATGATTACACGTGGCTGGATGATTTCCCGGTCCGAGGGCGGAAGAATTGGCCGTTTCTGTTCGATGCGCAACATCATCCGAAGCCTGCGTTTAACCGGATTGCAGTACGGAACTCTTAAGTCTTTGGCTTATTAGATTAAGGAATTATAGAAGCCCCGGCAGCCTGTACAATAGCTGCCGGGGCTTCTTTGCAGAAATACAGGATAATTATAACAGCAGACGCGCAAGCTTAGAGATAGGCGGACTCTACCATACCGCTGATATATCATTTTCAAAAAAAATGATGACACAGCGCAGGAAATACCTTATTATTTAAAGAGATTTTTAATAAAACAGATTTAAAATAATTGTAATACACTCTACGGGGTCAACAGGCTTTAATCAAGGCAGTCCGGAGAGGGGAGGATTACTATCCTAACGCTGAGTGGAGTAAGCAAGAGCTTCGAATTGAAAAATGGCACCTATCCGGCGGTCCGCCAGGTTTCACTTGAGGTTAAGGCGGCTTCGATTCACGGCATCATCGGTGCAAGCGGTGCCGGCAAGTCCACACTGCTGCGCCTGATGAATCTGCTGGAGCGTCCCGATAAGGGCACTGTAACCATAGGCGGCAAGGAGCTGACAGCATTGCCGGAGAAACAGCTGCGCCGGGAGCGGCAGAAGATCGGCATGATCTTCCAGCATTTCAATCTTGTCGGCAATGCCTCGGTCAGCCGTAATGTTGCGATTCCGCTGGAGCTGGCCGGGATAAAGCGGGGAGAGCGGCTGAATCGGGTAGCCGAGGTTCTGGATTACGTCGGCCTGGCCGATAAAGCGCAGCAGTATCCTGCGCAGCTCAGCGGCGGACAGCGGCAGCGGGTAGCGATTGCCCGCGCGCTGGCGAACAGCCCGCAGCTGCTGCTGTGCGATGAACCGACCTCCGCGCTCGATCCGGGAACTACGGCGGATATCCTTGGTGTGCTGAAGGATATCAATGCTGCGCTTGGTGTAACCATTGTCATTGTGACTCATGAGCTGGATGTGGTCCGCAGCATTTGCAGCGAGGTATCTGTGATGAAGGATGGGGAGATTGTAGATTCCTTCTCACGCGAGGAGCATGAATTTCTTCCTCCGGCGGGGCACTCCGGTTCATACCGCCAGCAGATTACCGGCAAGGCAGGTGAAGACCATGTGGGATAGTATGCTGAAATATCAGGAGCAGATGTGGCAGTCCATCGGGGAAACCTTCGTGATGGTCGGTATTTCTGTGGGCGCGGCGGTGCTGGTGGGGCTGCCGCTGGGGACGCTCTTGTATTTTTTCCGCAAAGGCCAGCTGTATGAGAACCGGAGTCTGTCGCTGACGCTGAACAGCATCGTCAATATTATCCGTTCGTTCCCGTTCCTGCTGCTTGTTGTGGCGCTGATTCCGGTGACCCGCTTCCTTGTAGGGACTGCGATCGGTACGGTTGCGGCTACTGTACCTCTGTCCGTTGTCGCCGTAGCTTACTATTCTCGGCTAGTGGAACAGTCCCTGCTGGAGGTGCCCAAAGGCACGATTGAGGCTGCCCTCTCCATGGGGGCATCGAAGTTCGAGCTGATTTTCAAGTTTCTTTATAAGGAAGCCCGTTCAGGGCTGGTGCTTGGACTTACAGCTTCAACGATCAGCTTCATTTCCTTTTCTACAGTTATGGGGGTTGTCGGCGGGGGCGGGGTTGGCGATTTCGCTATCCGTTACGGGTACCAGCGGTTTGAGACGGAAGTGATGTTCTATGCCATCGTTGTTATGATCGTTCTGGTGCAGATTATCCAGTTCACCGGAAGCACGGCAGCAAGACTGCTCGATAAACGCTGACGGAACATTAAGCTTTGTATTACCGCAATAACAGAGAATATATACATTACACGGGGGGTTATCTTTAAATTATGAAAAAATCAATGATAGCTATGCTTATGCTGCTCGTACTGATTGTCGCTGCTTGTGGAAACAACAACAGCAATAACAGCAATAAGGAGAATGCCGAGGCGCCGGCAGCCACAGCGACAGAACCTGTAAAGATCAAAGTAGCGACTTTGATCCCTCCAATGACGGAGATTCTTGATATTGTAAAGCCGCTGCTTCTGAAGGACGGAGTCGATATGGAGATCGTTGTGCTGTCCGACAATGTGCAGCCGAATGAAGCGCTGGCGAATAAGGAAGTCGATGCGAACTTCTTCCAGCACCTTCCTTATATGGAGCAATTCAATGCAAGCAAAGGCTCGAAGCTGGTAGGGGTCCAGCCGGTCTATGACGCCATCTACGGCGGTTATTCCAAAAAGTACAAGACGATCGAAGAGCTGCCGGAAGGTGCGAAGCTGGTCATGGCCAATGACCCGTCGAATATCGGACGTTCGCTGCAAATGTTCGCAAATGCCGGATTGATCAAGCTGAAGGATGGCGTAGGCATCAAGGCGACACAGGCCGATATTACAGAAAACCCTAAAAATTTCAAGTTCGAGGAAGTCGATTTGCTGATGCTGGCCCGGATGATGGATGACGGCGACCTGGTGGCGATGACTCCGGCTTATGCCAGCCCGCTCGGCCTGACACCGAAGAAGGATGCGCTCATTACAGAAGGCGAAGATTCTGAGTTCACCATCACCCTGGTAGCCCGTGAAGACAATCAGGATTCCGATGCCATCCAGAAGCTGGCGAAGCGCATCAGCGGCCCGGAAGTGAAGAAATTCCTGGAAGAGAATTATGCGGAGATTGCACTGCCTGCTTTTGAATAACAGACAATATACAAAGAGGCTTTCCCATGGGGAGAGCCTCTTATTTTTGTGAAATCCCTCTTGAGTTCGACCTGATTGCTGCAGCGGGAGCTAGCCGTGCGTTTTCAGCAGAGATGAAACCTCGTAACAGGCAGCTTCAATCCAGCTTCCGGTAGTGAAGTCCCGTCCCCGTACCAGCACTCTGTCACTATAGACTTCTACATAGTAGCCTTGACTGCCTTCTTTGTGTTCATCCGCATTGGTCCAGAGGTAGGCGACGGAAGCGCTGTTGAACATCGTAGCAGTCTCCCCGTTGCCGGGATACATCGTGTTGTCTACCTCAAGCTCCCAGTGGGTATGGCCGGTAAACAGCAGGGTCTGCGGATACTTGGCCAGTATGGAGCGCAGCTCCATATCCTGTGTAACTCCGTACCATTCCTGCGATTCCAGTGAGCCGGCTACGGTGTTCTTCAGCGGCTGATGCAGGAAGAGGAAGATGGGTTGAGCCGAGGCTGCGTGACCGTCCGCCGGCTGTTCCCCGAGCTTCCGCTCCAGCCATTGGAGCTGTTCACCTGACAGATTGCAGAATGTTGGCAGGCCTTCTTCGGTTCCGAGGAATATAAAATGATATCCGCCGATCCAATGATCGTGATAAGGCCCAGGCGCACCAGTACGGGAGGTATACATCGCCAGGCGCGATTCCCAGTGGCCGAGACCCACATCATGATTGCCCAGGGTGAACCGTATTTCCGGCAGAACAGCCTGATGCCGCTTCAAAATACGCTGAACCTCCTCATATTCATCCGGGAAGCCATGGTCTGTAATGTCCCCGATATGCATAATCCCGCTGCTCCCCTGAGCATGAAGAGCCAGATCCTGCAGTGCCCGTTCGAAATTCAGATTATATTCATGCGCGGGATCAGCAGTGACATGGGTGTCCGTGATAATCTGAAAGGTTAACAGCGGCGCTTGTCCGCCCGGGTTGTTGGTATGCATATGCAAACGTAGCCTCCTTAAGATAAGAGATCAGGATAATCCACCGGAAAAGCTGCTGAAGCTCAGTTCCTGATAAGACTGCACAACCGAATCGGCATCAGGCAAAAGATAATAACGTGCTGCCACGGGATCGGCAGCATTCTCGCCGGCTGCTTCCCCGGCTCCTGTTATCCCAATAGCCACGGCTGCACCCGCCGCTTTGGCCATCTTCATATCACCGTTCGTATCGCCGATTACAGCGGCTGCAGACGGCTGCACCCCAAGCTGCTCACAGGCAAGCAAGGCCATATCGGGAAACGGCTTGCCCCGTTCTGCCTGATCTGTGCCGATCACGGCGGAGAAGTAGCTGCGGATGCCTAGCCAGGTGAGATGCTTCTCCGCCGCCGCGGTTTCATCAGCAGTTACTACGGCCAACGCCAGACCTTGAGCTGCACAGTTATCAAGGAAGTGCAGCAAACCGGGCAGCGGGAGGGCTGGACGGTTCTGCTCCAGCATTTCATCTGCTTCCTGGCGGCAGATGTCCACCAGTTCCATTGATTCTGCCCAGGACAGGCCAAGCAGATAGCCCTGCCAGGAGAGAATAGCGTAAAGGTCGCTCATTGTTCCCATAGCCAGCGGGCCATTGCGGTCGTAGTCAGTGATTTTGCCCTCGGCATTGTGAATGGTGCCAAGCAGAGAGGCAAGGTACTGCTCAGGGAATTCGAGACCGCGCTCTTCCAGTTGCCGGGTGAATTGCTCCAGGAAACACTCGGCCCAGCTTCCCCAGAGGGAGACGAACTCCAGAAGTGTGCCGTCCTTATCGAACAGGATCGCGGATATGGCATGATTTCCTTGCGGAGTGATAAGCTCAGGCATGGTGCGGCCTCCTTTGTCCGATCGTTTATCTGTTTATTTCAGCTTATCCAGTGCCGCCTGGGCAGTCTGCTGCGCTTCCTTGAGCGCCTCGGCTGCCGGAATATTCTCGATCTGGACCTTGTCTGCGGCGATAGTCAGCGCATCATTGATTTTGCCGCCGGTGGGATCCTGGAACGGGGCGGAGGCATGAGAGGCCTGCATCAATGGGATTTTGATCTGCGGATTGGTCCCGCTGAACGAGACGAATGCCGGATCCTCCAGTGCAGACTGGCGGACAGCGATGTAGCCGGTGTTAATGGACCAGAAGGCTGTATTTTCAGAGTTCGTGAAGTAAGCCAGCCATTTCAGGGCTGCCTGCTTCTCGGCATCTCTGGCCTTTGCCGGAATACCGGCCATAATCGCCTGTGCCACCGGTTTTCCTTCACCCGTTCCGGCCCAGCCCGGCTGTTCCATCGCGGAGACGATATTGAAATCGAGATCTCCCTGGTCGCCGCTGGAACCAATATAGCCGGCCGCCTGGCCTTTCATCACATCGTCAATGGTCTTGTACCAGTACTCCCAGCCCTGGCCGCCGGAATGGATCCGCATGATCTTATCCTCATGAATCCATTTGCGGAACAGGTCCCACGTCTCGATCCACTCAGGGGAATCGATCATTACGGTCTTGCCGTCTTCGCTAAGAATGCTGCCGCCCTTGCTCAGCACGGCATCGATCATGTTGCCGGAGCCCCACATCGGCTCCCAGCCGTAGAAACTCGTTTTACCGCCGTCTTTGACCGCCATTTTCTCTGCTGCCGCAGCGAGGTCTTCCCAGGTCTTGATCTGGCTGGCGTCAATCCCACTTTTCGCAAAAGCATCCTTGCGGTAATACATAATCTGTGTCGTCCCGTACATCGGGAGGAAATACTGCTTGCCGTCGACCTGGCCCTGGCTCAGGAAGGTCTGGACAAAATCCTCTTTATTGAAATCCGGCTGCTCTGCAATCAGCTCATCCATCGGTGCAAAATATCCCTTGCGCGCCCAGTCGATATTGGAAGAGAGCACAGCAGCAGGTACCTGTCCGGTGGCGATGGCCGCCTGGAGCTTCTGCTCCGTTTCCGTATAATCCGCCTGCACGATGCCTTTGACGATCACTTCCTGCTGTGAGGCGTTGAATTTCTGAATGAGCGTCTCCATATTTTCCCCAAGCTTGCCGCCGAGTCCATACCAGAATTCAATCGTTACCGGTTCACTTGTAGCCGCAGCAGCTTCAGCAGCAGGAGCAGACGATGCTCCGCTTGCCTCCGTAACATCATTAGAGGCGGTATTTCCGCCACAAGCAGTGAGTACAGTGAATCCGGCAATCATGGACATTGCTGACAACCTTTTTAATACGTTCATCATCATTCTCCTCTTTGTTTGAAAATGTGAAAATTCAGCCTTTACTGGAACCAGCGGTCATATTGACACTTTGCATAATCGTTTTTTGCGCCAGCAGGAAGACAAGCAGCAGCGGGGCGATGGTGAAGCTGCTCGCGGCCATAATCAGCGGCCATTTTAAGCCGTAAGCACCTCCTTCCACGAAGAAGCTGCGCAGACCCGCGGACACCAGCTGCAGGCCTGGATCCTTGGTAATCAGCATCGGCCAGAAATAATTGTTGTACTGCTCGATGAAAGTAATCAGCGCAAGTACCGCGAAGGAAGACCTTGTGACCGGCACCAGCACCGTACAGAGAATCCGCATATGGGATGCACCGTCCACCTCACCGGCCTCGACCAGCTCATGCGATACTTGCAGGAATGCTTGTCTGATCAGAAAGATCGCAAAGACGCTCACACAGTTGGAGAGAATCAGGCCGCCGTAGGAATTGAGCAGATGCAGCTCGGACAACACCAGATAACCGGGCAGGTAGACTGCGGTAGCAGGTACCATGTAACCGAACAGGATCACTCCGGCAAAAACGCCCTTCAGGCGGAATTTCATATGTGTAAGCGCATAGGCCATCATGCCTGAGTTGATCACCTGCAGAACGACGATGGCGGTGGCGACGAAGATGCTGTTGCCCATATACCGTGCGAACGGGGCCTCATTCCAGGCTGCGGCAAAATTCCCCCAGAGCGGCACCTCAGGCCAGAGTGTTGGCGGGGAGCGCCAGATTTCATCATTAGTTTTCAAAGCGCTGGTAACCATCCAGTAGAACGGAAAGGCCATCAGCAGGGCAATTACGGCAAAAAAAAGGTGGCGGACCGGTTGGACCAGCCGGGTGAATATACGCAAGCGGTAAGACCTCCTTTTTGGATAGACGCAAAATCACTGATAATGAGTAGTCCGTTTACTGACGCCGAGCGAGAATACTGAAAGCAGCATGCAGATGAAGACCAGAACCACTGCCACGGTTGAAGCCTCACCGATCTGGAAGGACTCGAAGGCTGACTGATAATACAGATACAGCAGGGTCCGGGTGGAGCCGGACGGGCCTCCCTGTGTCAGGACATTGATCTGATCGTAAGCCTGAAGAGCTTGGATCATCTGCACCACGAACAGAAACAGGGTGGTCGGCGAGATCAGCGGCAGGGTAATACGGAAGAACTTCTGCAGTGCGCTGGCCCCGTCAAGCTCGCCGGCTTCCAGCAGATCGGAAGGGACATTCCGCAGCGCCACCAGATAAAAGATCATCGCCCAGCCTACCGATTTCCAGATGGTTACGAGCAGTACACCGGTAAGCGCCCAGTTGGGATCCTGCAGCCAGCCGATCGATTCCAGGCCAAGGAAATTCAGCACGGTATTGGCGAGTCCGACATCAGGCTCGTAGATCCAGGACCAGACAATGGATACGGCAACGGTCGGCGTGACCCAGGGGGAGAACAAGAGCGCCTGGTACAGTGCGGAGCCTCCCAGCTTCCGGTTCATCAGCAGCGCAAGCCCGAGTCCGATCGCGATAACCGGCAGCACGCTGCCTGCACAGAAGAGCACGGTGACCCTCAGCGATTTGTAAAAGGCAGGGTTGCTGAAGAGATCGGCATAGTTTTGCAGCCCGACAAAGGTTTTGTCCGGACTCATGAAATCCCATTCCGTAAGGCTGAGATACAGCACATACAGCAGCGGGGCAAGCCAGAATAGAATGAACGGGATCATCGCCGGCAGCGTGAACAGCACCGGTTTTAGGTCGTTTATTACCTTGGAGCGTGTCATTTTTGTTCGGATACCCCATTTCATCGTCTAAGTTTTGCGGTATAATGCAGAAGAAGTACACTCTGTTCAAAAAAAATTGTACACTCAACCAGGTGTCTTATGGTCAAGCGGAAGTAAAGCATGTTTAGAAATTATGTAAAATTTGCAGAAATGCTGCTGTGTTGCTTCCGTTTTGTGTAATGTAGAGAAAACAAGTCTAATTGGAGTGAAGGTGCAGCGAATGAAACAGGCCGCATTTGGCGAGGACAACGGGCAGTTATCTCCACGGGAGCAAGTGCTGCGTCCCATGATTGATGCGATTGCGCAGACTATGGATTTATACGGGGCAAATTATTCCTTCGGACAGCTCTACGGGATCATGTTCTTTGAGGATAAGCCGATGACACTTGAGGAAATGAAGCAGGTTATGAATATGAGCAAGAGCAATATGAGCTATGGCGTCCGCTCGCTGATCGCCTCCCGGATGGTAACGAAGCTTGAGGAGAAGCGGGACCGGAAGGAGCTGTATGCGGCGGAGACGGACTTTTTTCAGGCGTTCAGGAACTTCTTCACCTTGAAGCTGCAGCGGGAGATTGACGTAATGCAGGACGCGATGGGAACGGCTGTGCCGGAGCTGGAAGCGTTGATCCAGGCCGAAGATACTCCGGAGGAGGAGCGCCTGTCCTGCCGCAGAGACCTGGATAAGCTGCAGCATGCGATGGATTATTACAGCTGGCTGCAGCGTTTTGTGGACGGGTTGGAGGAAGGGGAAGTGTTTGGCGGGCCTGCAGGCAGGACGTAAGTTCAGTGCATCAGGCCGCAGCGTGCAGGAATGCTGGATAACGAGCTGTAGTAACGGGCCGAATGCGAGGATCAACGGTAAAAATCCCGTTGATTCTGCCGCCGGCGGGCCGAACGAGGAGATCAACGGTATAAATCCCGTTGATTCCGCTGCCGGCGAGCCGAACGAGGGAATCAACGGTAAAAGTCCCGTTGATTCCGCCGCCAGCGAGCCGAACGCGAAGATCAACGGTAAAATTCCCGTTGATTCCGCCGCTGGCAGGCCGAACGAGGCAGGTTTATGAAGCTACCGTTGCTGACTAATAATACAGATGAACGCAAAAAGGCAGGCCCGCGATACATGCGGGCCTGCCTTTTTGCATTAGCTGTTACTCAACGACAGCGGTGAAATGAAGCAGCTTGCTCTGGAAATCACCGTGCAGCTCAGGCAGCAGCAGGCCGGCATGCATCAGCCGGTCGCCGCCGTATACAGCTCCAGTCTCCTTGAGCACATAATCCTTAGCCGGATCAAGACCCTGCAGGCGCAGACGTGTGTGACCCGGGTTAGGTCCGGCCAGTACCTGGAAGTAGCAGGCAAGCGCCTCGGAGCGGTCCGCGGACACGAACATCCACGCGGTGTCATTGCCTTCAAACGGCGAGAGCAGCCGGTACATCTCACCCTGCTGGACGAGAGAGCGTATCTCTTTGTAGAAGGCGATCTGGGCTGCCGCCTCTTCCTGTTCTTCAGCTGTGAACCTGGTCAGGTCCAGCTCATAACCGAAATTGCCGGACATTGCGACATCGCCGCGCATCGACAGCGGGGTGCTGCGGTGCACCTGGTGGTTAGGCACTGCGGAAATATGGGCGCCCATAGCGCTGGCCGGATAGACAATGCTGGTGCCATACTGGATCTTGAGCCGTTCGACGGCATCGGTATTGTCGCTGGTCCAGGTCTGCGGCATGTAATGCAGAATGCCCGGATCGAACCGGCCGCCGCCGCCGGAGCAGCTTTCGAACAGCACATGCGGGAAGGCGGAGGTGATTTCTTCCATCACCCGGTACAGTCCCAGCATATAGCGGTGGGCGGTTTCCCCTTGGCGCTCCGGCGGCAAGGCTGCGGAACCGATCTCGGTCATATGTCGGTTCATGTCCCATTTGACATAGGTTATCGGTGCTGAAGACAGCACGCTGCTGACGGCATCGATGATATAGTCGCAGACTTCAACGCGGGACAGGTCCAGGATCAGCTGATTGCGGCTCTCGCTGCGCCGTTTGTCCGGCACATGCAGGCACCAGTCCGGATGGGCGCGGTACAGCTCGCTGTCCGGCGAGACCATTTCCGGCTCGAACCAGAGCCCGAACTGCATACCGAGCCGTTTCACCCGTTCGGCCAGATCGGACAGGCCCAGCGGGAGCTTGCGCTTATCGACGAACCAGTCTCCGAGTGAAGTGGTGTCGTCGTCACGATGCCCGAACCAGCCGTCGTCGAGTACGAACAGCTCGATGCCGAGGGCCTGTCCGGCGCGGGCGATATCTTCGATTTTATCAGCGTCAAAGCCGAAATAAGTGGCTTCCCAGTTATTGATCAGCACCGGACGCGGTTCGTCGCGGAACAGTCCGCGCACAAGCCGCTGACGGTAGAGCCGGTGGTACGTCCGGGACATGCCGCCGATTCCCTGGTCGGAATAGACGAGCACCGCTTCCGGTGTCTGGAAGCTGTCCCCCGGCTCCAGCAGCCACTGGAAGCCAAACGGATTGATCCCCATGGTGACACGGGTAGATCCGTACTGGTCGACCTCAGCTTCGGCAAGGAAGTTGCCGCTGTAGACCAGATTGAAGCCGTAGACTTCACCGCTGTTCTCCCCGGCATGCGGGGAGAGCAGGGCGAGGAACGGATTCTGCTGGTGGCTGCTCGCACCCCGCTTGCTGTCAATGCCCTGCCGGCCGCTGTGCAGCGGAGCACGGACAACATGCCGTTCCCGGGCCCACGAGCCCGAGAGGTGCAGCAGCTCATAATTGGCATGCGGGAAATCCAGCGAAGCAGATAAGGCGCGTTCCAGCTTAAGCGGCAGCTTGCCGGTATTGATCAGGCGTGCTGAGCGGATGATCGCGTCATACCCTGTCATTACGGAATAGGACAATTCTGCCCGCAGCCCCGCACCAGCGTCTTCGAGTATCAGCACCAGCGTTTCAGCTTCTTCGTCGCTTTCCGCATAAACCGCCGGCAGGCCTTCAAGCGGAGCTTTTCCTTTAACAATACTATGGGATACATACGTCAGCTCTGTTACGGATGTGCCGTTTGACAGCCCGGCTACATAGGCTGGTTCCCGGAAATCGCCTGAGCCATAACCCGGGTATTCTTGAGGAAGCGTATCCAAAGAGAACGCCAAGTCTCCGGGAACAACGCTGCTGCTGAATCCTCTGCCTCGGGGTTCGAAGAGATCGGAGACAGCAGAGCTGCGGATTTTTTTGCCCCAGTACAGATGTGCCGGGTAGGCACCGCGGACAATGCTGAATACATAACTGGTATTTTCGGTTTGCAGATGGAAAATCTGTTGCTCTGGAGCATAGTGAATAGACAAGGAAACAACCTCCTATAGCTGCGTACAGAATGTGAAGATTCAGCCTCATTATAAGTCTGTTCACCCCGCAAGCGTATGGAGAAAAGCAGAATCAATATGGAGAAATGTCGTTTATTTGGCAGAAATGAAGTTATTCCGTTTGCCGTAACCGTTCAACAATGCTGGCCTTGCTCAGCATCCTGTAGGAGCTTAGTGTTACTGTATACGCGATAGCAGCAAGAACCGGAACGACCAGGATAAACGGCAGCCAGCTCATGCGGAAGACGGTAAAGGCCATACTGTCCGCGATGCTTTTGGAGATGCTGTAGGTCAGAAAAACACCAAAAGTGGAGGCAATGGCTGTGGTCAGAAGCACATTGTACAGCCCCTCATAGATCAGCATTTTTTTCAGCTGACGCTTGGTCATCCCGATGCTCTCCAGCAGGGCGAACTCATTCCTCCGTGTAATGACTCCGGTAACAACAGTATTGATATAATTAAGAATCCCGATCAGGGCGATGACGAAGCTGAGGCCGTAGCCGACGATCTGAAAAATACGGATAAACCCGCTGAGCTCCTGCCTGTAATCCTCCCTTGATTTGTACACCAGCTCATCGCTTGAAGCGGCAAGAGACTTGGCGGTCTGCGCAGCACTGTCCAGCTTGGCCGGATCAATATGCAGCGTTGCCGACAGCGCCATCGGCGGATCACTGCCCTCAGGCAGCTCCCTTGTCAGCTCAGAGGAAGGAAAAAACGCATTATACCCATACGCCGGGAAAGCTTGCGTGGTAGCAGCATACAGAGCATCATAGTTTAATACAGCCATGACCTCATAGCTTTTGCCAAGCTCCTTATACTCAATATGGTCACCCGGATGGTAGTAGGAGATGTTATTGTCATCCGGCATGATGACTTCCGTCACCAGCACATAGTCACCGGAGGCGAACTTCTGCGGATCAAAATGGCCTTCGACGACATCCTTCTGCACCAGGTCATACCAGCCGTCATCCATGCCGTACAGTTTAAGAAAAACGAAATCATTTTTCAGAACGTCGGTTAGAGCCGGGTCAGACTTATAGGTTTCTGTCAGCGGCTCCAGTATTGTCCGTATAGTGTCATCCATATAATAAAGCTCGCTGGTAAAATAGACCTTCTCCACGCTCTTGACTCCGTCGATCCCCGCTAACTTCTTGCTGAACGCTTCTGACAGTTTATAAGGATCACCCGGACGTTCGCCAAATGACTGCATGACCGCCTGATTGCGGATGACCACATCCCCGGATATAAATGAGCTAAGGTATTTATTCACATCCAGCGAAGAGATGACGGTAAAAATAATGCTGAACAGAATCATGCTTAAGGAGAGAGAAGTCAGCATGAGCAGCAGTTTCTTTTTATTGCGGAACAGGTTAGTAAAAGCCATGCTGTAGAGCTTGCCTCCGCGCTTCGAACGTTTCTTCCTCCGGCGCTTTGCACTGACACCTGAGAACCTGACCGCTTCCACCGGCGCAATCCGCGCAGCCATCCGTCCCGGCTTACTGGCAGCTATCCATACCGTTATATAGGCGAAAATAGCGGCGCCGATAAAAATCCACGGGCTGGACGAATAGGCGGCTTCCATGGGTTCGCTTGAGAACGTGTTCAGCAGCGGGGTTAACAGCCGTCCGATTCCGTAACCGGCAGCGAGGCCGAAGGGCAGACCGAGCAGGTACAGCAGCTGTGACTGGATGGTAATGATCCGCCTCAGCTGCTTCGGTGTCGTCCCGATCGCTTTGAGCAGGCCGTAAAATTTAACATCGCGCACGACGGATATGTAAAAGATATTATAAATCAGCAAATACCCGCTGAGCATAATAATGAGGATGACAGCCAAATAGGGAACGAAATCGATGAGGTTTTCAGAGAAGGATGAGGCTGTGTAGCCCCAGTTGATCCCGATTGGCACATCCACACCTGTATCCGCAAGCACTTTGTCCAGCTTCTTTTCAATATTGACAGCATTCTTGAACATTACGCTCAGCTCTAAGTTATTCACATAGGAACCGCTGGCTGCGGATTTTACCGGATCGATTCCGGACACATTCTCTTGCACCCAGGCTTCCGAGACAAAGGCGAGTCCTGCGAGCGCCAGATGTTTATCCGCCTCATAATAGCCCGACACGATAAAATCCTGCTGAATCACACGCTCTCCTGTATCAATGTCCAGCTGAACCTGCTGCCCCAGCGCATGGCGGATACCGAGTTTATCCATAACCCATGTGTTCAGCACAACCTCGTTCTCAGCAGAGGGCAGACGGCCTTCTATAAAGGAAATAAAACCATGTTTGGCGGAAGCCTCGTCAATCCGCTTTACCTCTACCGGGTTGTCCTGAAAGACCTCATTCCGCAGCACGCCGGCATGCAGCGAAATGCCGTATTCCCGTATCGAAGAATGCTTCTTTAAAGTTTCAATCTGTTCCGGAGTCACATGTTTGAAGCTGCCGTGAAAATCAGTGCCGACGGTCTTCATCCGGGTCAGTTCTGTAGATTTATTGAGGCTCAGGGTCATGGTGAAGATCGACGTAATAAGCAGGGTCGTCAGTACTACAGCGCAGATCACAGCCAGATTGCGCAGCGGATTCGCCCGCAGGCTTTTGAGGGAGAGGCGGGTAATAATCTTGCGGTTGTTCGTGGTGATCATATCAGGGGGTCTCCGCTTGCATTCGGTATGCCGGATACAATCCGCCCGTCTTCAATCCGGATAATCCGGTCGGCAGTCTGGGCAATGCTCTCATTGTGGGTAATCATGACAATGGTCTGATTAAATTTCTCGCTCATCTGCTTCAGCAGAATCATGACCTCCTGGCTGGTTTTGCTGTCGAGATTGCCGGTAGGCTCGTCCGCGAGAATGATTGAAGGCTTGGTAGCCAGTGCTCTGGCAATCGCGACACGCTGCTGCTGGCCGCCGGACAGGTTCGCAGGCAGATTGTGGATTTTCTCCTGCAGACCCAGGGCCCGGATCACCTCATCCAGATACTCCTGATCGATTCTGCCGCCGTCGAGCTCTATTGGAAGCAGAATATTTTCGAGCACATTCAGGACCGGTACCAGATTGTAGCTCTGAAAAACGAAACCGACTGACCGGCGTCTGAAAATCGTCAGCTTCTCATCGCTCATGGCAAAAATATCGTTCCCGTCCACGATAACTTTGCCTGCAGTAGCCCGGTCCAGACCGCCCAGCATATGCAGCAGGGTGCTTTTTCCGCTGCCGCTGGTGCCGACAATCGCCAGGAATTCCCCTTGCTCAACGGATAGCGATATATCGTCCAGCGCCTTGACCGTGGTGTGCGGATCTTTACCATAATATTTCTTCAGATGCTCGATGCTCAAAATAGGCATTGCTGATTCTCCTCCATCATCCTTGAATGCTCCTAAAGATATCAGACAAATCTAACCGGGCAGTGTCTGAAATCTGACGGTATTGACACAATTAGAGCTGAGGGAGGAAGACGGAGAGCTTGGTTCCCTGGCCGGGCTCAGATGCTGCCGTAATAAAACCTCCCTGGATGCTGATGATCTTTCGCGTTAAATACAGTCCGATTCCGATGCCTTCATATCCCCTTGCGCCCTGTCCCCGGTAAAAGCGTTTGAAAATATGCTCAAGCTCATTCTTCGCAATCCCAATGCCCGTATCGGAGATATCAATCCGTGTAAACATTTCATTACTCTCGGCTACAACCCGGATGCTGCCGCCCGGATCCGTATATTTCACCGCATTCTCCAGCAGGTTGAACAGAGCCTCACTGGTCCACTTATGATCGTGACGGGCGGCCGTACCGGGATCACATTCAATTTGGATGCTGATCCCTTTATTTTCGGCGCGTGTATAGATGTGTGATACGGCACTGGTAAGCGTCACGAGGACGGGTTTAACCTCACTGTGCAGGGTGATCATGCCCGTTTCCAGCCGGGATAGTTTGATCAGCGAGGTGATTAGCCACTCCAGCTTTTCTGATTGGGCCTCGATCTGATCCAGCAGAAGCCGGGTATCCCCTCCTAGGTCTGGTGTTTCGGCAAGCAGCTGGCTGTAGAGCAGGATATTGGAGAGGGGTGTTTTGGTCTGATGGGAGATATCCGAGATCAGCTCTTTGATGGTATTCTTTTCAGACTCCAGATGCTGCTCATTCGCTTTGCTGATTTCAATGTAGCGTAATAATTTATGCTCAAGGGAAGAGAGGCTGGTCTCGTCAAAATGGGTCAGCTGCTCCCGCCCGTGAATGGCCCGGTCCACCATTTCATCCAAAGTATTCATGAAGCCGGCAACCTGCCGCCGCAGTATCCTGCTCCAACAAGCGCCTACGATTAGTATAGAAAACACGAAGAGGGCGGTAAGGTTGAGGAATGCCGGATTTACCCCTTCCAGATAGGTGACCGTCCCGGCGTATCCCAATACCAGCAGCAGAAAGATTACGGCGAAAATAAGGCTGACATGTTTGGAGTACCGGATCTCCTTGCCGCTCTTCATAGGTTTGGCCTTTCCGCCCACATATACCCCAGGCCGTAGACTGTTTTTATGTATTTTGGCGCCGCAGGCTCATCCTCAATCTTGGCCCGCAGCCGTTTTACAGCTACCGTCAATGCATTCTCATCCACAAACTCCGCGTCCTGTGACCAGATTTTATCGATCAACTGTTCTCTATTTAAAATGATGCCGGGGTTGGAGACCAGGAGGTTCAGCAGCTTGAGCTCCGTTTTGCTCAGGGTCAATTGCTCCTTGTGCTTGTAGAATTCCAGTTTTGCGAAGTCCAGGCTCAAGGGGCCGATGATTATTTTGTCCTCCGGCTGCCTGGCGGCTCTTTTGAGAACAGCCATTACCCGGGCCCGGAGAATCATCAGGCTGAACGGTTTGGTAATATAATCGTCTCCCCCCAAGGCAAATCCGGTGACAATATCCGGCTCCATGTCGTTGGCAGTCAGGAAAATAACCGGTACCTGTGAGGTTCTGCGGATCTTCTCGCAGAAATCCAAACCGCTTCCGTCAGGGAGATTAATATCCAGCAGAATCAGATCTACCGGGGTCGAGGTGAATATTTGCTCGGCCATAGCCAGCGTATAGGCTTGTTCAATGTTCAGGCCGTTCTGGGCAAGTGATAGAGCGATTCCTTTGTTCAGGCTCCGGTCATCCTCGACAATTAATAGTGTCTTCAATGGAACTGCTCCTTTGTTCTGCCGTATCAATTCAGCAGCTATATTAAGGAATACCTGCAACAATTATACACAGTTTGGAGCTTTAAAGTCGCTGATCGGCGGCAAAGGGGCTTGTTTCATCCCTCGGCAGCCTGCAGTCCTAAGCCTGCCCCGTCTAAGGTCCAGTTCATAAAACCGTCCACGGTCTGTTTTGAAAGTCTGCGGATTACCCTAGAATAAGGCTATAAGGTTAAGGTCAACGAAAGGCGGTGAGAAAAAATGCAAAATAGAAAAGGTAACGGACTTGCGATTGTCCTGATTGCGATTGGAGCGATTATGCTGATGGGAGTGCTGCCCCAACTGATTCACGGAATCTTCGGAATCCTGTTTCCGGTCCTGCTGGTGGCTCTCGGGTACTACGGAATTAAAAGCGGACGCAAGATTATCGGCTGGGTAGTGCTGTTCATCGGTGTCATGTCTTTGATCTCGAAGCTGTCCTGGATTATTGGACCGCTGCTCGGGGTTGCACTGGTTGTCTGGGGCATCTCGGTACTGAAAGGCAGAAGAGGCAGAACATACTAAGCTTTAGAAGATTACTTAATTAAGAAGCAGGGAGGGAGCAGGAAATCATGAGTGTTTTTCGCCGCATGAGGGATATTACGGTAGCTAATCTAAATGAACGTCTGGAACAAAGCCAGGACCCTGTGAAGCTGATCGATCAATTCTTACATTCAACCCGTGAGGAGATCACTGAAGCCGAAAGGTTGTACCAGCAATACGCTTCCCACACGAAGCAATTGCAGCAGCAGGTGAATCAGGCTACGGCCATGAGAAACAAACGTGAAGAGCAAGCGCTGCTGGCACTGAAGGCCGGGGAGGATAATCTGGCGAAGATGGCTTTGCAGGAGAAGATTATTCACGAGGAAAAGCTGGAGCAGTACAGCGGGCTGCTGGAACAGAGCCAAGGATCGCTGTATGAGCTGGAAAGTCAGCTGAATGAACTTAAGGTCGAATATCAGACGGTGTATAACAAACGCCAGTATTATGCGGCACGGATGGAGTCACTAAGGCTTCAGCAGCGCATGAACCAGAGAGCAACTGCTTACGGCAATGGCGGTGATGTGCCCAAAATGTTCGGCCGGCTCGAAGACCGCATGAATGATTGGGAGCTGGAAGCGAAGAGTCTCCGCGACCTGCGCCGCATGGGACAGGAATACGCGGTGCAGGCTGGTGAAACGGTGGCAACGGTGCTGGAAAGAGAAATGGCCCGGCTGAAGGAGAAGCTTAACAATGGCGGAAAGGAGTAGTTCTATGACCCGATTGTATCGTTCAACCCGTGACAAGGTGATGACAGGGCTGGCTGGAGGATTGTCCGAGACTCTCGGTATTGACTCTACCCTGTTCCGGATTCTGCTGCTGGTCAGCATTCCGTTTACCGGAGGCACGACGATTCTGGTATATCTCATCGCAGCAATGGTTATTCCGAAGGAGCCTACACAGTACAATCCGTTCGGACCTGGACCGGGAGCACCCGGCGGCCCATACGGCGGCCCGTTCACTGGCGGCCCCGGATATGGACGCGGACCGCAAGGCCCGCAAGGACAGGGAGGATATGGCGGACACGGCGGACAGCCCGGTTATAACCCCGGGTATAACCCCGGGTATAACCCCGGGTATGATAAAGCCAATACTTACTCGGCTCAAGACTCCGGTCTGGATGCCATGATGAAGGATATTGAGAAGAAGGCACTGCAAAAAGAAGTAGAAGAACTGAAACAAAAACTTGCTAAATACGAGAAGGGAGAAGTGTAAATCATGGGAGTATTTCAACGGATTAAGGATATGACAAAGGCGTCGGTAAACGACTTGCTGGATAAAGTAGAGGACCCAATCGTAATGCTGAACCAATATCTGCGCGATATGGAGGCTGAAATTCACGAAGCTGAGGTAACAGTTGCCAAGCAAATGGCTAACGAGCGCCGCATGAAGCAGCGTGTTGAGGAAGCAGCCAAAATGTCCGGACAGCGTGCAGCCCAGGCTGAACTTGCGCTGAAGAACGGACAGGAGGAAGTTACCCGCAAGCTGCTGGAAGAAAAGATCTACTTCGACCAGAAGCAAGTGGAATACGGCGATCTTCACGCTCAGGCAGAAGTGCAGGCCAAAGAACTGGTACAGCAGCTGCATGAAATGAAGGATGAGTTCTATAAGCTGCGCAACAAACGCAATGAGCTGGTATCCCGCGCCCAAATGGCCAAGGCCAAAAAGCAAATGTCACAGATCAGCAGCGTTCATTCTATTGAGAGCGGCAGCGCATCCCTCGGCTTCCACCGCATGGAAGAAAAAATCATGCAGCTCGAAGCAGAAGCAGATGTTATGCGCGCCCCTTACAGCCCGTCGGCTGGTGTGTACACCAAACCGGTTGACGCCGAAAAACAGCTGAAAGTGGAAGAACAGCTTGCAGCACTGAAGAGCAAATTGAACCCTTCGGCCGCAGCACCATCTTTAGACAAAAAAGAAGACTAGTGCCTGTTCCTAAAAACTAGGCAGATATGATATGCTGAACAAAGTAAAGCCATACGGTATGGATCTCCATACCGGTATGGCTTTTATAGCGGGATGCGGTAAACAGATTTTATACTATATCAACAATTAAATCAGGCTAAAGAAGCTGATTCTCCGCGGAACAGGTGGAGATTCCCTTTTTATATAGGTTAGGCATAGACCAGTTTTGCTCCGCAAAACTTAAGATGATGCTTACGAAGTTAGTTTTGCTCCGCAAAACTTTTAGGAGGTGCGAAATGGATAAACGGAACCGTTTGATTGCCATTGGACTTATTGGTGTGGGCTGCTTGATGATTTTTGGCAAATGGATCGGATTTTTCTCCGTTGTCGCGCTTCTGTTCCTGCTGCTGGGGGTATACCGGACGACGTCGGGCAAGGTCAAGCAGGGCTATAAGCTGCTCGGAATCGGCGCAGTGCTGCTGCTGCTGGATCATTTGCTGCTGGTGCTGGGCATCTGCCTGATCTCGCTCGGGATGTTTTTTGTCAAATCCAAACGGCTGCAGCGCGGAAAAGGGTTCATGCAGAAACAGAGCTTTTCTTCCCGGTTTGACTGGGATCTGTCACCTTGGGTAATGCGCAGTCTGAGTGCGTGGCATGTGCTTGGGGAGGCCGATGTCGATCTTTCGCTGGCGATGGCCGAGGATAAGGAGACAGTCATGCTGTTTCAGGGTGTATTCGGCGACATGGACCTTCATCTGTCCGAGGATTATGGTGTGGAGATTGAAGCGTTTGTGCTGTTCGGATCGATTGAAATCGGCAGCCACCGCGACACGGGGCTGATGAACAGGCTTAACTGGAAATCGGCCAACTATGATACCAGTGAGCATA
>CAKMKL010000068.1 GCA_927443375.1 uncultured Paenibacillus sp.
GTGGTGGACGCATACGGGCCGAATCGTTTGAAGAGTTCGCACGTACTGCGGTTATCGACATTGACGCCAGCAAAACGGAGGTCAAATACGATGAGCGCGGGATCGTTCTCGAAGATAAAACGGACGCCCTGCGCCGGATGGTTCTATCCTCGCAAGGTCTTTATATTACAACGGACGGAGGCGCGACGGCCCGGTTAGCTGCGACGGCGGACGGCTTTGCAGCCGAGGTTGTTCGGGGTCAATTCGGTAACTTCGTCTCGATGCTGATTGGCGAAGGTAATAACGTAGTCCATATAAACACGAACGGAATAAGCGCCGGCCATGCGAACTTTAACGATGGAAAATTCCGCGTGAGTCCGAACGGTGACGTCATTGCGCGATCCATTACTCTAACCGGTACGATAGAGAATAGCGCAATGTATTCGTCAGAGATCACCGGTGGAACAATTACCGGTGCGCTTATTCGCACAGCTACATCGGGACAGCGCGTCGAAATGGACGCAAGTAGCCTGCGGGCGGTCGATGCTGCTGGACGTATCCGCGTATCAATCGCGCAGTCCGGAAAATATGGCGTGGCGGGGACGGAATACTTTGACGGTTCTGGCGTGTTCAAGGGTGGGATATACGGAATAGAGGACGGACTGTACATCGAGTCACCTTCGTATATGAATCTTTATGCGCCGATCATTGCGATGAACGGAAACGTCCGATTCTACAGCGCTACGGTCGAGGGACTGCAGGTGAGTGCGGTTGCCGGACTTGGCGCAACCTTATCGGGATTACGCACGGATGTTGATAATAAGGCGAGTTCAGGCATTGCAACAGGTTCCGCAGGTCCATATAACTGCGGTATTCCAATCGGCACTATTATAAAGGATGCCAGTGGAGTTGCTTACACCTGGGCCGGGGTACCTGCACATACACACGCGCAAAACTAACAAATGCGAACTCTCCCTATTATTGGTATAATCAAACTATATCTACATTGGGGGGATAGTTTATGAAAAAGTCAATTATCGCATTGGTGGTTGCTTGTGTCATGATTACCGGAACAACCTCTTTCGCGGCTACTTCGTCACTGGTCGGGAAAAAAGTGGCAAAGGAGGTTTCTATTGAAAAGGATGGGGTTAAGTCCGGTAAGAAAGCAATAATAATAGATGGAGTAACCTACGCGCCTGTGCGTGACATTGCCGAAGGTGCTGGGTACTCTGTGACATATAAAGGAGACGTGATCTCTCTGGAAAGCGTACAGCCAGTTTCTGTGCCAGAAGAAACACAGAATACCGCACAAAACTTAATTAAATCTGAGATTACTAGGCTTCAAAACAGTATTGTAAGCGGTAAGTCAAACATAGAGATTAAGGAAACTTACGAGTTGGAGCCGGATAAGCTACGCCTCGCGGAGCAGCTTGCAAAAGGCGGGACGGATGAACGGGATAAACAAGCCGTCGAGATACTACAAAAGAAAATCAAGGACAGCGAAGACTACATCACAGAACAGCAGAAGTCAATCACCGCTGCGGAAGCACGTATCGCGGAATTGCAGGCGCAGCTTAGCGAATAGAATATCGAAGAATAATGAAGGGTCTCGCCAAATCTGGCGGGGCTCTTTTAATTTGCGGAGGGATACGTATGAGAGTCGGAGATATCACGGTTAGGATCAATACGGAATGGACGCGCGGGCTCATCGAATTGATTGGCGAGGTTAAGCGCAGTCCCACTACGGAGAAGCTGACGGAATTATCCGCGCTGATTGAGGCGCACACGGGCCGCAGGTTTTCCTCAGAGGTGCTCTTAGCTGAGCGGGAAGCTATCGTCGCTAGGCTTCGTCAAATGAACGTTAGATAACGAGTGTACTCTATAGTTCGAATTGGAAAAGGCCAGCGCAGTAGCGCCAGCCGGTTTTAAACTTAACAAGGCGGGATTATCGGTTACTCAAGGATACGCGCCTCATTCGTAAGCGGGTCGACAATAATAGCCTTATTTACGAAGATTGCGGCAGGGCGGCCGTCTTTATACTCGTAACGTGTTGCGATGGTGCCGTCTGTGTATGTAACCGTTAAAACAATCGCTTCTTCGGTAAACTCGGTGGCTACGGTGAACTCCGGAGTTGGGTGCTTAAACGTCACACTTCCGGTGATGGGAGTTAGATTGCTCATCTTTTCACCTCCTTGTAATTCCATAATTCTACAATACAGGACAAAAGTCCTTCTTTCGAAAGGGGTTTTATTAATGAAAGTACGTGCACTACTCGAATGTACGATAGACACCGCCAATCCCGCGCCAGAACTAGCAGCCACTATCAGCGCAGTCCTAGCGACACTCCCGAACGCCGAAGCTCGTTTATCCGTGCTCCAATCGCTCGACGACGAAATCGGCCGGGCGCTTGCGTCAATTGAAGCCGTGGAAACGGAGGCGGCTGCGTAATGGAAGCGATTTGGGCAGAGATTGCTAAGAACGGAATATTCGCGATTGCGGCTGCGATCATCGCGGGTGCGCTATGGAAGCAGATGAACCGCATATCGGACGAAGCGAAGGCGCGCGAGGAACGGATTAGTGCGGAGTCGAAGATCGAACGCGATCGGATGCACACGGAAGCACTGGCGCGTGAGGACCGTCTTATGAACCTTGCGGAAGGGTTGACCGCGAGTTTCGAAGCGCTGGCGGGTCAGTATGAAAGCCTGGCGCTGGATGTTCACGATATCAAGGCGAATTTAAACGGAAAGGATGCTGCGTAAAATGGCGTATACAATCGAACAAGTACGTGCGAAGTCCGCTGCTAAGCTGAGCGGGCTTCTTAGCGCGGATAAGGCCGCTGCCGAGGCGCTGATTGACTTCGCGTATGCCTGCAGTGTGCCGATCGTGATTACGCAAGGTCTACGGACAATCGCGGAGCAGGACGGATTATACGCGCAAGGCCGTACGAAGCCCGGCGCTATCGTAACGAATGCGCGCGGAGGCTATTCGTATCACAACTTCGGCGTGGCGATCGACTTTGCGCTGCTGCTTCCGAACGGCGGCGTGTCTTGGGATACAAAGCGCGACGGTGACGGCGACGGGATTGCGGATTGGGACGAAGTGGTTGCGCAGGCGAAGCGTATCGGGTGGGATTGGGGCGGAGACTGGCGCTCCTTTACGGACCTGCCGCATTTTGAGCTGACGTTCGGACTATCGACCGCAGACTATCGCGCAGGCAAGCGACCGAGCCAGGCACAACTTGACGCGGTGATTGCGAAAGTAAAGGGACTATACGAGGAGGCTGACGAGATGACAGCGGAAGAAAAGGCGAAGATCGCGGAGCAGTTTAAGGCGCTGCAGGAAACGGTAGAGGCGCAGGCAGTAACGATCGGCGCGCAAGCTAAGCGGATTGAAACGCTCGAAGGTAAGGCGAAGATGGCGGCGGTTCCGACGTGGGCTACAGCGGCTTGTGTTAACGCGAAGGCAGCGGGATTCATCGATACGACAGCGGACGGCAGCTACGACTTTTACCGCATGGTGACGCTGCTGGATCGCGCAGGATTATTCGCAACTAAAGGAGGCGCTATATAATGAAGAAAATCGATTGGGCAGCGAAATTATCCTCGCGCAAGTTTTGGGCGCTACTGGCCGCGCTTGCTACTTCGGTGCTGACAGCAGCCGGCGCAGGGGACAACGTAGTCCTCCACGTAACCGGCGTGATCGGTGCGGTCGGTGCGTGTGCGGCGTATATGCTGGCGGAAGGGTTAGCGGACGGGGCGAGTAAAGCGAGCGGAGACAGCGCAGATAGTGGCGGTAGAAACAGCGTGGATAAGGCGGAGGAATAACGAAAAAAGGGCGCAGGCTAACGGGGATGATCCCGCGAGTCTGCGCCCTTTTTTGCGTTTACTTAAACTTTTGTTTGCCTCGCTTCTTCTCGTTTCCTTTATCCAATAGCTGTGTCACCGGGGAGGCTTTGTCGTGCTGTTCAGAAAGTACGGTCCCCGTGTAGCGGACATATGTTTGCGTCATCTCTATTGAAATATGACCCATGATCCTAACGAGCGCCATGATATCACCGCCTCCACGTAGGAACTTGACGGCAAAGTAATGTCTGAATGTGTGCGGTGAAACACGCGGACCTACGATGTTTGCCCGTTTAGCATATATTTTAAGCATCTTTGCGAAGGTATTGCCGAGGTATCTTTCGCCGAACTGAGTAAGCCATAGATAATCCGTAGGCTCGACGTTCATAAAAGCTATGAGCTTTTCAAGCTCTTTACACGTGAGCGGTGAAATAGGGACGATTCTTAGTGCGCCCGATTTTGATGTTTCTGGCATGATTGCTATATGCCGCAGTCTAAAGTCAATGTCACATACGCGGATGCCTGTCAGTTCGCTAAGTCGGACGCCCGTGTCACATAGGACTAGCATCATGCAGTAATCGCGCAGGCCTGTATATACTCTTCTGTTTGGCGCGGCAAGCAACTTAACAACTTCCTCGTCAGTAAAAACGGCAAACGTGTCCTTTTCAACCTTTTGATATTGGAGTGCTGCCGCAGGTGAGTATGAGATAATCCGTTCGTCTACCATATAGTTGAAGAATATGCGCAGAAACTTGATCGTGTTGTTTACGGACTTTGGTGCTAACCCTACGGTACCTGTAGGATTCGTGGGGTGGTCGTCCCATTTTTCCTTACTAAACGTAAGATAGTCGATATAATGACGTAGAATCTCCGTAGTGATGGCTACGTGATTTCCGGACTGATACCACTTGTGAAATTGGTCGAGCGTCTGCTTATACGCTTTGATTGTTTTTTCTGAACGTTTAGCGCGGCGCTTGCTATCGAGGAACTGCGTAATGTTCTTTTCTAGCGCCAGGCGTACCGGCTTTCCTCCTTTCGATACAAACGTAAATTGCGGCTCTCTTCGTACCATTTTATTTGCGTCTCCTTTAGCGATAAAGTTTCGCTAACCGTTCCGATAAACTTACGCTAAATTGACCGAGTTTATCGCCCTATTTACGCCGTGTTCACGCTCAACTATCCGCGTCGTTGTGCGGTTTTCTAGCGAAGTCAGTCCGTTGGAATCTCGGAATTTATTGCCATGGTAGCCGACAAGCTGCGGATTGAGCATAAGGTATCTTGAAAGGGTAAGGATCAGGATACGTGAAGTTTTTTAAACCGGGCTCTTTGTCGTAATCATATTAATAAAATTCACTCCTTTATTGGGTATTACAATCCAATGAAGGAGTGTTTTATTATGACAGGTTTATCGTAACTTTTTGCAATATATATAGACCGCAATTAAGATCATAACCTGACAAGCAGACGATCGACGGTATCCAGCGGATGCTTATTGATTCGCTTCATAAATTGGCTTACATGAAGCTTAATCTTGTAGAATTTTTCGAAAAAGACATTGTTCACTACATCGGCTTTGAGCCACAGCCATAGCCCTTCAACTGGATTGAGGTTTGGGCTGTAAGGTGGTAGAAAGACCAACTGCAGACGCGGATGTTCCGCCAAAAAAGGCTGTAACTCCGTAGCATGATGAATCCGGCTGTTGTCCAGAATCAAGGCGATTTCCCCACTCGGATACGTAGAGAGAAGATCCTGAAGAAATCGAATAAAGGCTGCGGTATCGGCCTTTTCTTCTTCCCGGTGATGTACTTGCCCGGTTTCATAATTAATCGCGCCGAACAACTTGGCTCCTTCGTGTTTGCCGTACGTGGGCACTTTGCGTTGTCTACCACGCGGGAACCAATTGTATTGCAGCGCTTGATAGGACCGGATCATCGATTCGTCTTCAAAAAGCAAATGATCAATTTTTTCGGCCTCAACCTGTTTCTTGAGCGCTGCAAAAGTGTGCTTTTTGAAATATGCCTGAGCGTCCTCGTCAGCATTGGCAAGCGTATACGTGGCTTTGGTAAAACTGAAGTTCATCCGTTTGAGCATCGCGCTGATCCCACGCACGCTCATGGTGATGCCAAATTCCTGTTTAATCCATTCCGCTATTAGCGGGAGGGTCCAAGTGTACCGGGCTTCAAAACCCACATCGGCCGGTTGTTGCTGCTCCAGCATCACCGCTAACTGTTTGCGCTGCTCCTCCGTGAGCTTTGTCGGTTGTCCAGGGGAATGATCCATCTTCAAGCCGGGCAGACCTTGCATTTGGTAGGCTTTCCAATAGAG
>CAKMKL010000069.1 GCA_927443375.1 uncultured Paenibacillus sp.
TTGTTTCGATAGGCTTGCAGAGCCTGAAGAACTTGTTCTGCGCCCCCATTCTCAAACTGATATTGCCATCTCGCCAAATCAAGCGGCCGCGCATTCCGGTACATCCACCATCTGATTTCCTGAAAATCTTCAATGGACAGCTTACTCATTACCGAACAACCTCCCTGTAGATAAGTGCTATCCGTATCGTATCAGGAAACCCAGTCAACCGTATTGCAAAAAACCGACGCTGCTCACCGGCTTGTACTTATTCCCAGTCCATTGTTCTGTTCCCCCAAGCTGTTATCGTTATTAATCTTTTAATGAAATTATTCTATCTTTAAATTGCTGAATATTCAAAATTTAAATACAATAGTGTTCGATCTGAACATAAAAAAAGCAGGCAGGATTGTCACTCACGTGACCCCCTGCCTGCTTACTGTAAATTTATTCACCAGCTTGTCTTATTACTTAGCAAGCAGTTCAGATGCAAGCTTCTCGGCTCCGTCAAAGATGGAATAGCTGTATCCCCAGAACTGATTGAAGTCGACCGGATAAATCGTTTTGTTCTTGATCGCATTCAGACTTTGCAGTGACGGATCCGCATAGAAGGCCTTCAGCGTTTCTTCCGGATTAACACCGCCAGTATAAACCGAGAGCAGGAGGACATCCGGGTTGGTAGCAATCAGCTGTTCCTTGCTGATATCTCCTGTAACGGTACCAAAGCTGTTCTTGAGTCCAAGCAATCCCAGTACATCGCCTGCAAATGTATCAACATTCCCGCTATAGATCGCAATGGCCCCATTCCCGCCGTCGGAAACATAAGCAAAGGTTTTCTCTCCACTCGCTGCTGTATTATCTTTTAACGTCTGGGCGCGCTGTTTCAATTCCCCGATATAAGCGGCTGCGTTCTCCTGTACATCAAAGATTTGACCCAGCTGTTCGATATCCTTATACAAGCTGTCGAGTGTAGCTCCCTTAACGCTGGTGTTCTGTACAAACGTCTTGATCCCCAGCTCGTTTAAGCCCTCAACTGTCCCTACGCCCCAATCCGCATCCGCGTACAGATCACTGCGTCCCATAACCAGATCCGGACTTGCGCCGACAACGAGCTCCTTACTGGCATACTCTTTGGAGATGACAGGAATCTTCTTGAACTCTTCCTGGACCGCCGGATCTCCCGCACCATAAAGCGCGGCAACGCCTACCATTTTGTCGGTAAGTCCCAGCTTGATTAGCAGCTCGGCAGCTCCCTGAGTATTGGCCACTACCTTTTCAGGCGCCTTGTCAAAGGTCTGGGACTTAGCCTTCCATTCTGTTCCTTCACCGCTGTTGGTGAAGTTCTCGATTGTGAGCGGGTATACAGTCTTCGTGCTTGGAGCAGCTGTCTCTTCAGCGGCGGTGTTACTGTTATTCGTTGGTGCAGCTGTGCTCGCTGCCGCATTCTCATTCTTCGTGTTCGACGAACATGCGGCAATCATTACCGCCATCAGCAAAACTACCATTAGCGGTGCGTATCTTTTGAATACATGTCTCATTATCCTTGTCCCCTTTTCTGTATGTACGTAACTCGTAGAATATAGAAAGCAGGAGCATCTGTCAATGATAATAATTCTCATTGACAATCATTCTCAATATGAGATATATTTTAAATTAAAACAAATCAACGAAGGAGTCTTATGAATGCGATGCAAACTGAGATAGCTTTACAATCAGAACCAAAGCAATCCATTATTAACAGCCGCTATGGATTTATGACAGTTATTATTACTCTATTCATAATCACAATTCTGTCGGCTGGCGCTGCCGTATCCTTTGGACAGGTGGATATTCCCGTCTCACAATCCTACCGGATTCTGCTCCACCACATCACAGGCATTCAAATTGGAGATGTTCAGGATCTGACCTCCGGCTCCTTTGTCGATATCATCTGGAAAATCCGTTTTCCCCGGGTATTGATGGCGATGTTCATCGGTGCCGGCCTTACCCTGTGCGGAACCATTATGCAGGCTGCTGTACAGAATCCGCTGGCTGATCCATACATACTAGGTATCTCCTCAGGCGGTTCGCTCGGTGCAACGTTCGCCATCCTGATTGGCTTCGGGTCCATGGGGCTGCTGGGCCAGACGGGTGTCGCCTTCTGGGCATTCGCCGGTGCAGTCGGTGCTTCACTGCTTGTATTGCTACTGGCAAACGCCGGAGGCAAAATGACCTCGGTCAAGCTCGTGCTTGCCGGGATGGTCATTAACGCACTATGTACCGCTTTTGCCAATTTCATTGTTTATTTTGCCAACAATGCCGAGGGCATTAAGACTGTTACCTTCTGGACCATGGGCAGCCTGGCTGCTTCAAGCTGGGATAAGCTGCCGCTGATTGCGATAGCGATCATGCTTGCCGTCTTCTTTTTCCTGCTGCAATTCCGCGTCCTGAACGCAATGCTGCTTGGCGATGAGGCTGCGGTTACACTGGGAATTTCACTCGGCGCCTACCGCAAAACCTATATGATCATTACTGCGCTGATTACCGGCATCATGGTGGCCAGCTGCGGGATGATCGGATTCGTAGGCCTGATTATCCCCCATCTGGTGAGAGGGCTGGTCGGCTCTGACCACCGGAGACTGTTGCCGGCGTCCATCCTGTTTGGCGCCATCTTCCTGATCTGGACGGATGTTATCGCCCGGACCATTGTTCCGAATGTCGAGCTCCCGATCGGGATCATTACTGCCTTGATTGGAGCCCCTATGTTCATGTACATGCTGGTCAGAAAAGGCTATGCGTTTGGAGGTAAATCCTAATGAACTTAACCGTTGATCACTTATCGGTCTCCTTCTCCACTGTAAATATTGTTAAAGATGTGTCCCTCAAAGTCCGCAACAAGCAGTTTGTCGGCCTGATCGGACCCAATGGCTGTGGTAAATCCACGCTGCTGAAGAGCATTTATAAAGTCATCAAACCGCGGCAGGGTGACGTCTTCCTCTCTGAATTGGATGTTATGAAATCAAGCCCCAAAGTTGTTGCGCAAAAGCTGGGTGTGGTTGGCCAGTTCAACGAACTGAGCTTCGACTTCACCGTGCGGGAAATGGTAGCCATGGGCAGAACCCCGCACAAAGGAATGCTCGAGACTGATAATCAGGAGGATCAGAATATCGTCTCCGGTGCGCTGCGCAGGGTGAATCTGGAAGGCCATGCAGACCGCAGCTATAATTCATTATCCGGCGGAGAGAAGCAGCGTGTCATTCTGGCCCGTGTCCTTGCCCAGCAGCCGGAATTCATGATTCTCGACGAACCGACCAACCACTTGGATATCAAATTCCAGCTGCAGATTCTTAACATCGTCAAAAAGCTGGATATCGGCATTCTCGCCGCGCTCCATGACCTTACCCTCGCTGCGGAATATTGTGATTATCTGTATGTCATGAAAGACGGGCAAGTCGCCGCCAGCGGCAAACCTGAAAATATTCTAACCAAGGAGCTGATCGGACAGGTGTTCGATGTGTCTTGTGAGACTTACCGCAACCCCGTAACCGGCGGACTTGGCATTGCTTATCTGGAGACCAGATAATACCTGAACGATTATGATGTAAAAGAAAAAGAGAGTCTCCTGTTGAAAGGAGACTCTCTTCTTTGTTATGGTTAACTGTCCGGAAAGGAGGTTTCCTGCCTGAACAGCAAAAGAACGGCATCGCTGCCGTTCTTTCTGTGATGGACTCTCAGGGGCTCGAACCCTGGACAAATAGATTAAGAGTCTACTGCTCTACCAACTGAGCTAAGAGTCCATATGATATTGGATTTAATTAATCAACCTCAAAGGGAACTCTTATATCATATCTCTTTGAGATGCGTCTGTCAATATTTTTTTAAGCAGATTATAACGTATAATGGAAGCAGCAGAACAATCACACGCTGAAACGGAGGACAAGGCCTTATGATTATAAAACTAAATTGGATTACGCTTCGGGTACGCGATCTGGAGGCTTCTCTTCATTTTTATCACCGGATCTTAGGACTTCCCATTGAACGCAGATTTGAGAGCAGAGGAAGACAGATTGTGATGTTAGGGACAGAGGGGCAGCCCAAGATCGAGCTGATTCAGGGAACCGAACAGGCTCTGAAGCCGGAATGCGGAGTGTCCGTCGGGTTCGAAGTAGCGTCTCTGGACCGGGCAATCGAAGAATTGAAGGGCCAGGGCATCCAGGTTGCGCGCGGGCCGGTTTCGCCGAATCTCAGCCTGCGGTTCTTTTATGTGCTGGACCCGGACGGCTTCGAAGTGCAGATCGCAGAGCATAGCTAGATCTGGCTTCCCAGTTAAGGAGGTAACAAAGACCGCCCTTTACCAGCTGCGGTCTTTGGTTATTACTGTTTTTTGCGGGACAGAACATAGTAGACCGGGAGTCCGGCCAGGGTTATCCCGATCCCAATAAGTGAGCGCAGCGGATCACTGACAATCGTGCTGCCCAGAATATAGAGCCCGCCTGCCACTCCGATGATCGGAGTAACCGGGTAGAACGGCACACGGTAACGTCCCTTTTCCGCCGGCATTTTTTTACGCAGGATGAATACACCAAACACACCCATGGTAAAGAAAATCCATAATACAAATACCAGCAAGTCCGTCAGGGTATCAAAAGTTCCCGAGAAAATATAGATTACCGCAAGCACACTCTGAAAAATAAGCGCATTAGCCGGAGTCTGGAACTTGGGATGGATGCTGCGGAGTACACGGGAAAAAGGAATCTGATTCTGCTCCCCCATTGCCTGAGGCACCCGCGCAGCGGTCATTAAGTAACCGTTCAGCGCACCTAGTACCGACACGATAATTCCTGCGGTAATAAAAGCCCCGCCGCCGCTTCCGAATAACGCCTCTGCCGCGTCAGCTCCCGGAGTCTTGGAAGAAACAATCTGATCGTAGGGCAGTACCTTGAAAATTGCAATATTGAACAAGACATATACTGCAATAACAAACATAACCCCGATTGAAATGACTTTTGGCAGAGTCTTAACGGGATCTTTGATTTCTCCCGCCATATTGGTCACCCCGATCCAGCCGTCATATGCCCATAGCGTACCCAGAACCGCCACCCCAAAACCCGTACCCGCTGCAGATGCCCCTATCCCCCCAAAACCGGGAGCCAAATTCGAGAAGAGGCCAACACCGATGATACCTGCCACCGGAATCAGCTTACCAACAGTCGCAACAGTCTGAATGATCCCTCCGAATTTGGTGGCAATGACGTTCATGATGAGGATAAAAGCCAGAAGCGAAACCGCCAGCAGCTTCTGCTGCCAGTCATTCATCGGCAAAAAGTAGCCTGAATAGGTAGCAAATGCAATCGCAAGCGCTGCTACTGAAGCAGGATAAGAGATTACAGCCTGCACCCACCCCAGCAGGTATCCGAACACACCTCCATACAATTCACCCAAATAGGTGTACAGACCGCCGGACTTGGGAATAGCGGCTGCAATTTCCGCTACGCTCAGTGCAGAAGCCAAGGTAATGATTCCCCCTACCCCCCAGGCCAAGATACTCATCCAAGGTGTACCGGCATTATTCAGTACAATACCGGGCTTCAGAAAAATCCCTGACCCGATAATCATTCCTACAACAATGGCTAAAGCTTCAAATAAGGTTATAGTTTTTTTCAGCGGCTTAGTAGTATTCATGGTAATTTGTTTATTCCTTCCTATCACGATTTGCTTATTTCACCTCATATTAACATGAAGTGACAGATTCGAAAGCGAACTAATTCATTTCCAGGGCAACTTTGGTTATAAACAAACTTACCGTTGCAACATCCACTATTTGGAAATATAATGAAGCGTATTCCTTGAGAGCGCTTTAATAGAGTGACACTCAAACCTGTAATTCATTGAAGGAGGCTTATAAGTTATGCTACCAATATTAGGCGTTACCGACTGTTCACCGGCAGAGGTGGGGTATGACGCTTCAAGAATCGGCGTGTTGAACGCCCATTTTCAGAAGCTGATTGAAGACAATAAACTCCAGTCTGCATCCTATTGTGCCTCAAGGTACGGAAAGACATTTATGCACGGTGCTATTGGTCCCCTGTCATTTCGTGAAGACAGGCCTGAGCCGCTGCTGCCAACAACCGTACATAATATTGCATCGATCACCAAGGCCGTTACCTCTGTTGCAGTCGCCAAACTTGTTGAGGACGGAATGATCCGGTTTAACACCCCAGTAGGTGATATCCTTGAACCGTTTAAGGTAGCGCCTTTTGACAAAATCGATATTTACAGCCTTCTGACCCATACCTCGGGGATGTTTCCCGACTGTGCGGAGAGCCTGGTTCCCTATCATAAGTCTTATTGGCAGGTAATCGATGAGTATTTTGAGAAATATAAGCCTGAGGACGGTGAGCCGGACTGGATCAAAGCTGCGCTGAGCTGCGGCCTAAATAAACAACCCGGTGAGGAATGGCAGTACTGCTCATTCGGCTTTTGCCTGCTCGGAGAAGTGATAAAAAAAGTGACCGGTATAAGCGCTGAACAGTATATAGAAGAGCAAATCCTGAAACCTCTGGGTATGAAAGATACGGCTTGGGAACTGACTCCTGAATTAGCCAGAAGGGCCATTATCAGAAACGAGCGGCACGAAAAGCGGTTGAATGATATTATAGGCGGGAAGCAGCCTGAATACTCGCAGGCGGAAAAGCTGTGGGATACCGTATCCCGAACCGGCGGCGGCCTTATCTCCACTCCAGCCGACCTCCTCCGGTTCGCCAACATGCTTTTGGGGCTGGGAACGCTTGAGGGTACCCGTATTATCGGCCGTAAAGCAGTCGAAAAAATCACGACCCGCACCCTGTACGGAATTCCTGATCACTGCTGGGGAGCAAGTGAAAGCGACCGGAGCTATGGCATTGGACTGGATATGCGGAGAGGTCCCGCTTACCTCTATTCAGATACCACCTATTTTCATGAAGGTGCAGGGGCCTGCTGTATGGTCATAGATCCCACAGAGCAGCTTGCTGCTGTATGGTTTGTGCCATTTACCGGTGATAACTGGTACGCAGAGGGATTATATAATGTAACCAATATTATTTGGTCCGGGCTCACTTAATGAACAGCTTAAAATACAACTGGCAGATTTGCCGTGCGGTGGCGGGCGTAACCTATAAAGAATGGGGTGCCTACCGCACTCATTCCATGGTGTCCATTATCGTCGGCCCTGTATATTTTATGGTGCAGTATTTTATCTGGACGGCGGTATATGGAGACCATTCTTCGCTTGGCGGCATCTCGCTTCCCCAGATGATCCGGTACTTCGGTGCTACTGCGCTGATCGGTTACCTGATTATGGATTTTGCCGATTGGAACTTATCCATGCTTGTGCGCACCGGTAAGTTCCTGACCTTTCATTTACGGCCGATTCATCACCGTTCTTTCGCCCTGTTTCAAAAAATCGGACACCGGTCGCTAGGCTTCCTGTTTGAATTTCTGCCCTGCCTGTTGATCTTTATTTTTATTTTCGGTGTAGATATGCGGCCGGCGAGTTCTCTCTGGACGATTCTAAGCGTGCTGCTTGCCTTTATAATGAATTTTTATGTGAACTACACGATTGGCCTGACTTCCTTTTGGCTTGTCCAATCCAATGGAATACGCAGTGCTTTTATGCTGGTATCAGGCATTTTTTCAGGTGCGCTAATTCCGCTGGATTTTTTCCCGCACTGGCTTCAGGTGACCCAGTTCTTCCTCCCGTTTCAATACATCGCTTATATGCCTGCTATGGTATTCACCGGACACTATTCGCTTGGAGGCCTAGAGCTTTCCATTCAGCAGGCTGTGGGTGTGCAGGCAGTTGCAGTGTTCATTACCTTCGGGTTCAACGAGCTGGTCCGCCGTCTGGCGATGAAGCAGTTTACCGCAGTCGGCGCGTGAATGCCCTATGAGAGGATAATTCTGTACATGAAACGGTATCTCGAGGTTTATAAGCAATGCATGCATTCTGCTATACAGGCAGCTTCAGCTTATCGCATGAATTTCATCATCAGCAGTCTAATCACACTGGCCGGCAATATTCTGTTTCCGCTGGTGACTCTGCTTATTTACCGGGCAGGCACCAGCTTTCCCGGCTGGACCTTATATGAGGTGCTGCTGATCCAGGCTGTATTCACCATGTCCAGCGGCCTTTCTAGTCTTATTTTTGGCGGTGTCCTCTGGACCACCATGTCCCATATCCGTGAAGGAAGCTTTGAGGTGATTCTGCTGAAGCCGCTGAACCCGCTATTTTTCATTGTCGCTACTACATTTTCTACCGATAATATCGGCCTGTTTCTGGGCGGTGTTGCGTTATTCATCTTCTCCGTTATCCAGGCAGGTGCCACTCCGCTGCTCTCGTGGCTTCAATTTATCGGGCTATTCATCGCCGGGACGGCGGTCCTCGCAGGATTATCGCTGATGATGGCCGCAATGTCCTTCAAATGGGTGGGCAATTCGAGAATATCCGAGCTTGCGGACAGCGTGCTGAATATTGGAAAGTATCCCTTGCCTATTTTCCCTAAGGCTGTGCAGGCTGCAGCTACGATGATCATTCCTGTGGGGATGGTAGGCTTCCTCCCCGCTTCCGCACTGCTTGGCCGGGTGCAGGCAAGGGAATTCATAGCAGTATTGCCCTGCTTGTTATTCCTGGCGGCAGGGGTATGGGTGTACCGGCATATGATCAGATTGTACGAGGGGGTAGGCGGATGATGCCGGTGATAGATGTGAAGCATTTGACCAAGACATATACCACCTATAAGCGCGGGGCAGGCGCGGGGCAGACGATCCGAAGCTTCTTCCAGCGCGAAGAAGTTGTAATCCATGCCGTCAACGATATCAGCTTTGCCATCGGGCAAGGGGAAATCTGCGGGATTCTGGGTCCTAACGGGGCTGGAAAATCAACCGCGATCAAAATGCTCTGCGGTGCGCTGTATCCCACAAGCGGAGAAATTCAAGTGCTTGGTTACTCCCCTGCCAAGGACCGGAAGCGCTATGTCGGCAAGATCGGAGCCGTCTTCGGTCAGAAATCGCAGCTGATCTGGGACATTCCGCCGATCGACAGCTTTAACATGAACAAGGCCATCTACGGGATCACCACTCAGGATTTCAAACACCGTTTGGAAGAGCTGACGGAGCTGCTCGATATTGCCCATGTGATTGAAAAACCCACAAGGGTGCTGTCTCTGGGTGAACGCATGAAGTGCGAATTCGTGATGGCCATGCTGCACCAGCCGGATATTCTATTCCTGGATGAACCGACCATCGGGCTTGATGTGATCGCCAAGGTCAAAATCCGCGAATTCATCCAGCAGCTGAACCAGAAGCGGAATATGACCTGTATTCTGACTACTCATGATCTTGAGGATGTGGAGGAGCTTGCCCACCGGGTTATTGTCATTAACCATGGGGACAAAGTTTTTGATGATTCGCTGCAGCGGCTGAAGCTGTTTCTCGGGGAGAAGAAGCGGGTTAGCTTCACTTTTGCGGACTCTGCCGGTAAGACCGTCTTCGATAATGCCTACACCAAGGTAATCGACCGGCCGTCGGATTTTCAAATTACCCTTGAAGTGGACACGGCCCAGATTTCCATTAGCGATTTTCTAGAAGACATCTCCCGGAAGCACCGCTTCTCCGACATTTCCATCAAAGAACTGCCGATTCAGCAAGTGGTGATGAATATTTATGAAAATGCTGAGGGTGTGCTGGGATAGAGGATTGGGTTGATCTGTATGCAAAGGATGCGGTCTATTGCTGCTCATCATATACAACAAAAAGCTGGATAGTACAGATTAATTAATTGAATTTGCTTTTAAGTTCGCGATATAATCCAAGTATAAGCCGTGAAGCACACGCCGCTTTCATACAATGTCCGCCTGAAGTTTATTTACAGGAGGAGTTGTAAGAAAGCGGCTTTTTTGCGCAAATAATCAACATTCGGATGAGCGTTCAAGGAGGAGTATAAGATGCCGCGGTTTGAACAGCAGTACAGGGAATGGTTATACAGCAATCTGGAGAACGGAGGCAACCACAGGCGAAGAGAATTACTTAGCAAAGGACTGGGTCACGGAACAGTAGAATTCCTGCGTACGGTATGGTTTCCGGCAATCGGTAATCTAGATCATCTGTTTCCGGAATGGGAAGTACGTGATTTCAATAATGGTTACCGCTATCTGGATTTGGCTTATATGCCTGGAGGTGTGAAAGGGGGAATTGAAATCCAAGGCTATGGACCACATGCCAGGGATCTGGACGTCAGGAGATTCAAGGATTTATGCCGCCGGCATTGCCTGCTTGCCCTGGATGGCTGGACCTTTCTCCCCATCGCATATCCTTCGATTGTCGAAGAACCTAAGCAATGCCAGCAGTTGGTACTGTCCTTTATAGGCAAATTCATCGCGACAGATGTTTCTTCCACATTAACTTGGCTGGAGGCAGAGACACTGCGTTTCGCAAGACGTCTGCTTAGGGCATTCACACCCTTGGAACTTGCGCACCATCTCAATGTTACAGATAGACACGCCAGACGAATTCTGCATGAAATGGTTCAACTGCAGTTACTGGATATAGCCAGCGGTGGACAGCAGCGTAATCGCACGTACCAGTTGAGAGTTTAACCAGGAAACCGTTAGAGGTGTGGGTCGGTGGGTCGGTAGGTCGGTGGGTCTGTGGGTCGGTGGGTCTGTGGGTCTGTGACTAATCAGGGAGTTGGGGGTGGGTAGGACTAATTTATTATAGCCATCGTCAAGATGGAGAAGTCGAATGAAATGCTACGGACCGAGGAGCCCTTATTATCAGCAGAAGCGCTGTTTCGTCTCTCTTACGGACTCAGATGCAGTTATTTGCTTATATTCGTGTAAAATGTTGCTCGTTGGATGGAAATAAGCGCGCTACGGTCCGTTAGCCCTGCAAAATGTGCCGATTCAAGGGAATAAGGGCTGTGGGGTCCATAGCAAACAAATGGAGGATCAGGAGAGCATTGAATAATCTGAAGTTGAACTTCGGGGTTAGCGAGCAACCGAACGTAACTTATGGACGGTTCTGGCAGACAGCATTGGCAGCGGCCGTCGGCATACTGGCCTTCGTCCTTAGCAGCCCGATTGGCATTATAGGTTTACGATTGACGTTGGCACTCGGTATCGATAATTTTCGGTTAGCAATTGCCGTGGTATTTCACTTCTCCGCTATAGTCGAAAACAAATCAGAATCCCTGCCCTCAGCTAACCATCCTCCCTGAAACAGCAGGGTAAGACGAGGGATTACTCCCTCGGACTCCCCGTCAAACCGTGCATGCGGATTTCCCGCACACGGCTTTCCTTCGTCAGTTCCCCATCTTCAGGAGTGAGTTTTCTTCATCCGTCGCCGGACTGCCCTATTTCACTCC
>CAKMKL010000070.1 GCA_927443375.1 uncultured Paenibacillus sp.
GGACTTCACCCCAACTTGGAGAAGTTTTTTGGTAACGACACCAAAACACTCAAGAGGAGGAAGTCCCCTTTGTATATTCTCCAAGAAAGTCTATTTTCCTTTGAGGAGCTTCAAAAAATTGAATCAAAAGAGCGTTTGCCTATCTTTTTCAGCGGACTGGACTTACGGCCGTATGCGAGACAATTGAGAAATCCTTCACCCCGAGGAGCGGACGGACACTGCCGTCAAGGTATTCTTCGCGCATTACTCGCGGCTCCCTTAGAGAACATCGATACGTTCACCGGCCTAGCGCGCAGACTGGAGTTTGACCTTCGTTTCCGTTACCAATGTGGACTTCGGCTGGACATCCCCGCCCCTTCGATCTCTACGTTAAGCCGGGTTTTTGCCGAGTTGACTCGCAAAAGCCTTGCCAAGCAGTTGTTTGAGGATCTTGTCTCTCAGTGTCAAGAAGCTGGAATCATCGACGGAACTCATGTCGCCATCGATAGCGCAGCCATTCACGCCTACGAGAAAAAAGAACCTAAGCGAAAAAGCGAACTCACCGGCAATGCCAACTGGGGAGTTAAACTCGATACGTTTGGCAACAAAGTCAAGTGGTTTGGCTATAAGCTGCATCTGGCCGTCGATACGAAGAGTGAGCTTCCGATTGCCCTAAACGTTACACCCGCTCATGTGAATGATGGCGATGAGGGACCTACACTCATGAAGCGAACCGTCGAACGATTCAAGCCTCGTTTTTTCATGCTGGATGCAGGATATGACCAAATGAAAAACTACGAAATGGCTCGGAACGTCAAAGCCCAAGCGATTATTCCAATGAATCCGCGGAATGAAAAGGAACCCCCTGCAGGCATGACAAGCAAAGGGACACCTTGCTGTTCGATGGGGTTTCCGATGACGTATTGGGGACAGGAAAGGGAACATTTGAAGTTTCGTTGTCCACACGCTACGGGGAAAGTGGATTGTCCTTTAGGCATGACGGCTTGCTCCACTTCCAATTATGGGATGGTGGTCAAGGTTGACACTCAGCAAGACCTTCGCCGCTATGCGATGCCGCACCGGGAAAGTCGGGGCTGGAAGGAACTCTACAACAAGCGAACCAGTGTGGAACGCTGTAATTCTCGAATGAAGACCTATCTAACCGCAGACCAATTGCATGTTTGGGGCATTCAAAAAGTTACAACGCACCAATATTTGAATGCCATTGTGCTGCTTGCTTCTGCGCTCGCTGTATCGAGACAAAGAGTCGTAACTGCCGCTTAAAATTTAGCCTTTCCGCAAATTCTGCCAGTCTGTCCATTTTTGCTCTTCTTTGCTTAAAACCTTAATTTAACATGTAGTATAGCCTTATCTTTTTCCTGGAAAATTAATTATGCAAAATGCTCATATACATATTGGACTGGCTGTTCGTGCGTGAAGGGAGAGAAGAACATAGTCGTTAACCTTGTATATTTTTACTTGCTTACTCAGCACTGACGGGTCATCGGATCAGTAATGACGAAAAGTTTTTATGTAAGCGTATACTACGAATATAATAAAACACACCGGAATAATGAGAATTTTTCTTCCCAAATAACACCGTTTGTGAGAGAATAGTTACAATTCAAGATTGTTAACGTTTGCCATTTATCATTTCAGAGGAGGAAATACCAATGTCAGAAGACCGCAAGCTGTCGTTTGAAACTTTAGCTGTTCATGCAGGCCAGGAAATTGACCCGACTACACTATCGCGTGCCGTACCGCTCTATCAGACTACTTCCTACGGATTCCGGGATGCTGAGCATGCCGCCAATCTGTTTGCGCTCAAGGAATTCGGCAACATCTATACCCGCCTGATGAACCCGACTACCGATGTGTTCGAGCAGCGGATCGCTGCGCTTGAAGGCGGGGCAGGTGCGCTGGCAACAGCGTCAGGGGCTGCGGCGATTTCCTTCTCTGTGCTGAATATTGCCGGTGCAGGCGATGAAATCGTGTCTTCAGCCAGCCTCTACGGAGGGACTTATAATCTGTTCTCTACCACCTTGCCGAAGCTTGGAATCAAAGTGAATTTTGTGGACTCCGACAATCCGGAGAACTTCCGGGCGGCTATTACTGATAAGACGAAGGCGCTCTATGCCGAGACGATTGGCAACCCACAGGGGAACGTACTGGATATCGAGGCCGTGGCAGCGATCGCCCATGAGCACGGAATCCCGCTGATTGTCGATAATA
>CAKMKL010000071.1 GCA_927443375.1 uncultured Paenibacillus sp.
AGCTATCGGCTTTGGTGCAATCGCTAAGGCTCAACCTGATGGATATACTCTCGGTGGAGTCAATGTACCCCACATGATTCTACAACCAATGGCTCAAGATGCTCAATTCAGTATTGATGATTTTGAGTATATTTCTCAGGATCAGTACCCTTTGGAACAACGAATCCACGGCGAATATCAGATATTAAATCTAGTCCGGATTCTTTAAGAGTTGGAACGTCTGGTAAGAAAGCATTACGTTTTTCAGCTGCAATTCCCAAGATCGACATGTTTTCTGTCCACATCCTGTTAACGTAAGGGCTAAAACTAAGACCATACCAACAATTTTAACCAAAATATTGTTTTTCTTCATTACCTCATCCTCTCTCCCGGCATATAAATTCGCTAGAATGAGACCAACATCCTGCTTTTTTTCGCAATTTTCTACAAAAAAGTTTAAAATCCTAATATTTTTCAACAATTATGCATATTTACGCAATATCCGGAGCTCTGCTTAAACTTCCGCTATCCAAGCTCTCTTCCAGAGTAGACCAGATGCCTCCCCGGAAATCAGATTCCTTGCAGATCATTCAATACCCTAATTCCCGTGCTCCTAGTCCGGCCAATCGGCAATTCCATACCCGTTTCCCATTCCCCCGCTTTTTTTGCTAAAATAGAAGGGTCGGCGTATGCTTCGGCTTGAATGCGCCAGTCACTGAAACGGAGGCATTACCTGTGGATTATATTATTCTGGACATCGAATTCAACGGCCGCAAATTTGCCAGCGAGCATCCTATGGAGGTCATTGAGATTGGAGCCGTCCGGTTAGACGCTTCATTGCAGTTTAAGGATGAGTTCTCCGCCTTAATCAAACCTATATATTTCTCTACCCTGAATTCGTTTATTAAGAAAAAAACCGGTATCCCCCAGGAGGATATCGATGTCGCTGACCGGTTCCCCAAAGTCATTACCGCATTCCGGGCCTGGCTCGATCAAAGCCCTGACGGCGTGCTGCTCCTGACCTGGGGCGGCGAGGACATGAAGCGGATCATCCAGGACGTCCGGATGCACAAAATGGACGACGCCTACTGGATGGAGGCTACCTATTTTGATCTCCTCAAAGGGGTGCTGCGGGCACGCGGACTCAGCAATGACATCAGCGTTGAAGGTGCGATGGCGCTCTTTGGGCTTGAGCCCTCCGGCTCCGCCCACCGGGCGCTAGACGATGCCAAGATGACTGCGGAGATTTTCCGTGCAGTCTTCCCGGAGCTGGACTTTGAGCGGTCTCAGCACTATGTGGATACCTTCTCCAATGCCAGAGAGCGCAAAACGGTCAAAATTGCGATCAAAGCCATGACCTCGCAAAAAATCGTTCCCACCTGGGAGCTGGTAGCCGAGCATTACTTCCCGGGCGAAGATGCTTTGGCTGATCCCCGCAAAGCGGCGGAGCTGCAGGCCTATTTTGCAGCACAGCTAGGCAAGAAATAATCTTCAGCTTTAGACGGTATGAATGGCGGCAGTTTTCCAGTTGGGGTATCCCGGCGGAGACCGCCGCTTTTTTGTGCCTTTTGCCTATCTGATAATAAAAATGGTTACAATATAAATAGCATTTGACATTGCCGTTACGTGAAGGTGTAGAGTGGTTTTGTAAGCAGCAGCTTACCGGCGGGATGCGCAGTCATGCAGAGGAATCTGACGCTGAAAATCTGTTACAGGAGGCAGTCATTATGGTGGAATATACCGTGCAGAAGCTGGGGCAAATTGCGGGAATCAGCACACGGACGCTGCGTTATTACGATGAGTTCGGACTTCTGAGACCTGCAAGAATTAACTCCTCGGGATACCGTATTTACGGCCAGGCTGAAGTAGATCTGCTGCAGCAGATTCTATTTTACCGTGAGCTCGGCCTAACCCTGGAGGCAATTAAGGAAATCGTAACCTCACCGTCCTTTGACGGTGCACAGGCTCTGCGGGAGCACCATGAAAAGCTGCTTCAGCGGAGGAATCAGCTGGATGAGCTGATTGCGAACGTCGAGCAGACACTGGCCCAATCAGAAGGGAGAATAACCATGAGTAATGAAGAGAAATTCGCAGGCTTTAAGCAGAAGCTAATCGACGATAACGAGCAGAAATACGGACAAGAGGTCCGGGAGAAGTACGGCGAGGAAGCCGTAGAGAAGTCGAACCGCAAGCTGAGCAATATGACGGAAGAGCAGTACACTGCCCTTCAGCAGCTCGAAGCAGACATGTTCGCGTCACTGGAGCAGGCGATGGAGGAAGGTGATTCTGCCGGCGAGCTGGCGCAAAAAGCCGCTGACCTGCACCGCCAGTGGCTCAGCTTCTACTGGGACACTTACACGAAAGAAGCCCATGCCGGAGTAGCGCAGATGTACGTGGATGATGAGCGGTTTACCGCTTACTACGACAAGGTCCGTCCCGGTATGGCAAAGTTTCTGAGGGATGCCGTTCATGTGTATACCGGGCCTTCGCAAGAGTAAACGAGATTCCAGTTCAAGGTTCACCTGACTTTATTATAGGGCGTTCTTTGACCATGAAGCGACAGCGGCAGCACATATTCGCTGCCGCTCTTTTGTATCTAAGCTTCCACCTCTTCCTCCATTTCTTTGTAGTATTGAATCTTGCCCTCAATCTTCCCGAGATTATCGCCAAGCTTCTGCACCTGCTGCTGGACCCTGCTCTGATGGGCTTCCAGCATCAATCGTCTCTCATGGACAGTGGAGGGACCCTGGCTGCGAAGATCGGAATAACGCTTCATTTCCCGGATGGGGATATCCAGCTCCCTCAGAATGACCAGAAACTGTACCCAAGACACATCGGCCTCGGAATAGGCACGGTAGCCCTGTTCATTCCTGGACACGCCCTCCAGCATGCCGACCTTCTCGTAATACCGCAGCGTATGCGCTGATAGCCCCGTCAGGCGGGACATTTCCTGAATCGTAAGTAAGTTGTTCATGCTGAAATCATACCACAGCCAATGAACAGTTGCATTAGAGCGCGCTCTAAGCTGTACTCTGTGTGTAGAGCATATAATTTCTATATAAACGGAGGTTTACTTATGACTACAGAACGATATAACCGCGGTTGGGAAAAGCTGATGGAGGTGGACGGTACCGGAGGAGCCAAAGTCATTGAATCACTGAAAGATATCTCTCCCGATTTGGGGCAATTTGTCATCGAGTTTGCTTTTGGCGATATTTATACCCGTGATGGGCTGGATTTGCGGCAGCGCCAACTGATCACTATCTCCTCACTCACCACTCTGGGCGGCTGTGAACCACAGCTTAACGTTCACATCAATGCTGCGCTTAATGTAGGACTCTCTCCAAAACAAATAGTGGAAGCTATCCTGCACTGCGCGCCTTACGCCGGATTTCCGCGTGTGCTGAATGCAACCTTTGTCGCTAAGGACGTATTTAAGTCAAGGGGAATTACCGTGCAGGATCAGCAAAAAGACAGCTCCGACTGACAGAGCTGTCTGTATTCTCCCGGTCCCTTCAAGACCCAAGGCTCATAGGCTGCGGTGCAGCAGCTCCAGCACTCTGCGCAGCTCGGTTACCGCCACCTGGCCTGGGGCCGAGGGCTTGTGTGCTGCACCAAAGGTCAGCGCCGAGCCGAAGATTTCTCCGGCCAGGCGGCTTATTACCCCTTCTCCGGCCATAGACATCGTAATGATTGGACGGTCCGCATATTGCTCCTGCATCTTATTCGTTGCTGCCAGCAGTGTCAGCACATCCCCCGGACTGTCCGGCATAACGGCAATCTTCGGCAGATCGCCTCCAAGCTCCTGTGCCCTGCACAGCCGGGAGACAATCTCCTCTTCGGACGGCGTTCCCTCAAAATCATGATTGGACAGGATTACGAACACCCCGCAGGCATGGGCAGCCGCAATTAAATCACGTACGACATTCTCCTCGTTGAACAGTTCCACATCAATAATATCGACCCAGCCGCTCTCAGCGGCGGCCTTATTGAGCTGAATATAATATTCGGTGGAGATCTCCTTCTCCCCGCCTTCCTTGGCGCTGCGGAACGTGAAGATCAGCGGAATGTCCGGCAGAATGGACTGAATCCGCTCCAGTGCTTCCATAACTGCTGCGATATCCTCCACTCCGGCCCAAAAATCGCTCCGCCACTCCACTACATCCGGTTCGAGAGCTTTCAGCGCCTCAGCCTCTTTTTCCAGTTCAGCCAATGTCCCACTAACCAGCGGTACACAGATTTTAGGCATTCCCTCACCCAGAGTTACATTTTTAACCGTTACAGTACCGCTCAATATGTTCAGCTCCTTATGTATCTCAATATGCTTATAATATACCTTAGACTTCGTCCGATTCCTTGAGGAACTGTTCAACCTCCGCCAGCTGGGGCAGTGACGGAATCGCCCCGTGCTTGCCTACCGCCAGCGCACCGACACTATTAGCGAAACGGACGGCTTCCGCAAGCGTCTTTCCGGAGGTCAGCTGATAGGCCAGCGCACCGTTAAAAGAATCCCCGGCAGCAACCGTATCCACGGCTTGTACCGGAAATCCCGGGATGTGCAGGCTGCCGGCATCATTCACAATCAGCGCCCCCTTGGCACCGAGCGTAACGATAACATTCTC
>CAKMKL010000072.1 GCA_927443375.1 uncultured Paenibacillus sp.
GTCAACAATGTCTTTTTCCACAAGTTTTACATCATTCGCTCTCATGTCGCAGCCTTCATGAAACGGGTCAATCAGCACCCTCTTGAAGCGATCGATCGACTGCTGGTTCGAGTATGAAGTTTTTCAGTTCAACCTATATAGTATACGATAAAAAATACATTCCGCAAAAAATATCAAAACAAAGGGTTGCCCATATTGTAAAGTGTGAGTATCTCCATGGAGGCTTTGAAATGAACTATAAGGAATTGGTAATCAAGGCGATAACTTATATTGAAAGTCATATGTTTGATGAGAATTTAAACGTAAAGATTAGGGGGGTCACCGGCTATTCGCATTATCATTTTCACCGTATCTTTCTATCTGTTACACGCAACTCCGTCTCAGAGTACACTCGCAAGCGGAGATTGACTCGCGCCGCGTATGATCTGTTTCATACTAACCAAAGGATCATTGAGATTGCCATAAAGTATGGATTTGAGTCACAGGAAGCTTTCGCACGTTCCTTTCGTAAAATGTTCTCTATCTCTCCTGGACAATTCCGCAAGCAAAGGAATATGAAGGATACGTTATTCCGTGCCATGGAGAAGCATCCATTGGATGAAGCGAGACTACAACATTTGCACAAAGGAATTTCTCTCGAACCTTCTTTCGTTCACATGGATCAGTTGAATCTGGTCGGCATGTCGATAGAGGGTCTGGATTCGAACGAGGTGAGATTGTTGTGGCGAGGTCTCAGGAAGCGAGTCTTTGAAATAAAGAGGAAGCCTAATACGGAATGTATTTATTATGCAGTCATTGAGCTTACTGGTGAGCAATGGGAAGTGACTTATACCGCATGTGTCGAAGCTGACATCGAAAAAAGTCCTGCTCCAGTGGGCATGATTGCCAAGCTGTTCCCAGCAACAACGTATGCCGTATTTTCACACAAGGGATCATTAGCCAGACTTAATGATACATTCCAGTACATCTACGAAACGTGGTTCCCCCAGTCGGGCAGTGTTCGGGCCAGTGCCCCGGAGTTCGCGCGGTATGACCAGCGATTTCTAGGTCCAACGAACGAGGACAGTGTACTGGAAATTTATATTCCGATATGCGCACTATCATAAATAGTTCAAAGAAGAGGGGAATCAAGATGAACAAAAAAGCTGAAATTTTGGAAGGAAACGCGGGATGTTGCGAGCTAAGGATAGCCGATCCAGCTTCGGAGTTAATCTTCCCAATGATCGTCATGTACCCGGCAGATTCGCCGGAAAGAGCCCATCAGTTAGGACCATACCTAATTGAGGTCGCCAAAGATGCGGAACCACGTGAGGGGCAGTTTCCGTTAATAATCATTTCACACGGATCTGGTGGTTCACCGTTAGTATACCGATCAATTGCCCGGCATTTGGCGCGATGCGGTTTTATCGTTGGTCTCCCTGAACATCCCCATAATAATCGCAGTGATAATAGTCTGGAGGGAACGATTACTAATCTCACGAATCGCCCCCGACATCTTAGCCTTGCGGCCGACTGGTTTTATGAAGATGAGCGATTCAAAGGACTGATCGAATCGGACAACTATTCAGTCATCGGGCATTCCATGGGCGGATACACAGGTCTGGCGGTAGCCGGAGGCATTCCGACTTCATTCCCCAACGAAAGTCCGGATGGGCAGTCGTACCAGATTAATGTTACACGCGATCGGCGTCTTCGCTCCTTGATTTTGCTGGCGCCGGCGTCCGTATGGTTTCGGAATGAAGGAGCGCTGCGTGAGGTTGATGTCCCCATTCTGATGATGGATGCGGAGCATGATTCGTACACGCCTTCTTTCCACTCCAAAATTGTATTAGATGGTGTTGCTGATCAAAGCAAGGTTCGCTATCGGACAGTGGAGAATGCTGGTCATTTTTCCTTCCTAAGCCCGTTTCCACCTGCAATGATTTCACCAGGTTTTATTCCCTCCCAGGACCCACCTGGATTTAATCGCGTACGATTTCACGAAACGTTGCAGGCAGAGATCGTTGGTTTCCTGTCCTCGTTAAACTAGGCGTTCAGCTAACGGCAACCGTTAGTTCAACCAGTTGGAGCAGTTTGATGACGGCAGCTGCTCCATTTTTCGTTCCGCTAACGGGCAGCAGAGTTTAATTAAAGATGTTATTTATTATCTGTGCTTATTAATGTTCTGTTAGAATGTCATTAGTTTTTAATGTGGCATAAAGGAGGAATAAAGTTGAGAATCGCCTTTGCAACGGACTCAGACTATGAATACATACGAAACCATGACTATCATATTTCTGAGAGTTTAATACTGCCAAAAATAAAGGGGAATGAGATATACATTCTGCGAAATCAGGATGAAAGTAATATCGGATGGATGAGGTATGGATACTTTTGGGACAACACCCCTTTCATGAACATGATTTGGGTCGATGAACAATATCGAGACAAGGGGGCAGGCAAGCAAGTTGTACTCTTCTGGGAAGAACAAATGAAACAAAAGGGCTACAATTTGATTATGACATCCACTCAGGCTGATGAAGGAGCCCAACATTTTTATAGAAAATTAGGCTACAAAGATGCAGGATGTTTAATACTTGATACACAACCATTGGAAATACTCCTTACCAAAAACTTGAATTAACGGGCAGCATTATTCCATATGAGTAATATAACAAGCGGCAACGTGAGCCAGACTTTTTTGTATTGAAGGTAACAGCTTTAAATCGAAGGCTGCTCCAGATTACGGCACAGAATCCGGTAGCCGTACGGATCAAGCGAGATATTCATCATTCCATCTACAGGAGCTACCGGGTCACCGGTCAGCGCATCCTGCCAGTCGTCGGTCTCCATCGGGTGGCTCAGTATGCGGGGGACAGGGGAATTGTTCATCCAGACCGTGAAATGGATGATTTCATCCGCCCGCTCATAGACGATGCACGGATCATTCTCGCAGGCCTGGAGGATGCGGAAGCGGCCTTCGCGCAGCGCCTTATTAGCCTTACGCAGTGCAATCATCATGCGGTAGAAATCATACAGCTCCCGGTCCTGCTTCTCCTCATCCCATTCCATGCATTTGCGGCAGTCTGGGTCCTCATTGCCCGTGAGCCCGATCTCATCGCCATAGTAAATGCAAGGTGTCCCCATAAAGGTGAACAGAAAGACGACGGCAAGCTTCAGCCTGCGTTTATCCTCCCCGACAACCGTCAGAAGACGCGGGGTGTCATGGCTGCCCAGCAGATTAAAGACGACCTCGTTCGTCTGCTGCGGATAGCGCATCAGTAAGCTGCCGATCCGGTGTCCGAAGGTAATCCCGTCCATGCCCCCGTTGAAGAATTCCAGCACCGTGCCGGAGAACGGGTAGTTCATGACCGAATCGAACTGGTCACCGAGCAGCCAGGTCAGGGAATCGCTCCACACCTCGCCGACGATATAAGCGTCCGGGTTCGCAGCCTTAACAACCTTGCGGAAGTCGCGCCAGAAATGATGATCGACCTCATTGGCGACATCCAGCCGCCAGCCGTCGACCTTGATCTCCTTAATCCAATATTCGGCCACCTCAAGCAGATAGGTTTTGACCTCATGGTTGGCGGTGTTGAACTTCGGCATATTGCCAAAAAAGCCGAAAGTGTCATAGGTAGGAATACCGTCGACAACCTCAGCGGGGAAAGAGTTCATATGGAACCAGTCTTTGTACACAGAATATTCGCCCTTCTCCAGCACGTCCTGAAAAGGCGGGAACTTGTCACTGCAGTGGTTAAACACGGCGTCGAGCATCACCCTGATACCCCGTCTGTGGCATTCTTCAACCACGTGCTTCAAGAGCTCATTATCGCCGAAGTGGGGGTCCACTTTTTTATAGTCTACAATGTCATATTTATGGTTGGAAGGAGAGACGAACAGCGGTGTAAAATAAACGGCGTTGATGCCAAGCTCCTGCAGATCATCCAGATGATCCAGCACACCCTGCAGATCTCCGCCAAAAAAATTATCCAGCTTCGGCGTTCCGCCCCAAGCCTCTGTTCCTTCCGGATCATTGCCGGGATCGCCGTTGGCGAAGCGCTCGGTCATAATCTGATAAAACACCGCATCCTTGGCCCATTTGGGCACCTGAAACAGGTCAATTTGGTGTATGTAGGGAAACTCGTAGAAGTGATTGGGCGGCTGCGGACACTCTGAGCGGATGCCATTGTCAAGGAGATATACATCCTCCGGGCCTTTGCTGACACGGAAGGTGTAGCTAAGACGTTTATATTTAGGACGGACCGCACATTCCCAGTAGTCAAACTTATCGTCGGATGCGGCCTTTTCCATCATGATTTCATAAAAGGTATGTTCCCAGTCATACTTGTCACCGGTGAGGGCTGTAACACAGTCCACATCGTCCCTTTTGGTGCGTACACGCAGATGTATAGTTTTTGTATCGTAGGCGTAAGCCCACTTGTCACGGGGTACATGGTACATAGCTTCCAAAAGCATGAGAGCACCTCCTAAAAGTTTTGTGAGCTAATCCTCCTGAGACACATCGTACAAAACTGCTTCGAAAGCATAAACTTAAGTTTTGTGAGCTAATCCTCCTGAGACACATCGTACAAAACTCGCTTCGAAAGCATACACCTGGTTTTGTGAGCTAAACCTTCTGAGATGTCGTATAAAATGGCTTGGTGAGCATATATCTATGCTTTGTGAGTAAATTCACCTGAGTCACACCGTAATTAACTGTTTCGTAAGTATTAGGTAACTAATACCACACGGATGGAGCCAGTGAACCAGTCCGGGTGATCCGGGTTATTTCGGAAGCAACTGGAGATGATACCTAGTATATACCTCTTGCCTTAACAGGTGCAAAACAGGGCGGGCTTTAGCTGCTGAAATCACCCTGCCTTACCTTCAAATGAACGATTCTTGTCACAAAAATGTCTTTGCATATTCATGCGTAGTGATTTATAATAAATCGGTCAATGGGACAACTTAGAGAATTTAAGAGAGAATAGGGGAGATATAAGATGAACAAATGGGGTAAACTTTCTTTAGGAATGCTGCTTGCCGTAGGACTGATGACCGGCTGTGGCAACAACAATGATAATGCTGCATCAACGGACACTAATGCCGGCAATACCGGTACAACCGCCAAAACGCTGACACTGGGTACAAGTGCAGATTTCCCGCCATATGAATTCCATAAAGTGATTGACGGCAAAGACACCATCGTAGGCTTCGACATCGACATTGCCAAGGATATTGCTGCAGATATGGGCGCTGAGCTGGATAATTTTTTTGGCGGAGATCTGCAGGGTGTGCTGGATCATCTGGATGATCTGCAGGAGCTTGGCATCAACGCCGTTTATTTTACACCGCTGTTCGTCTCTCCTTCCAACCATAAATATGA
>CAKMKL010000073.1 GCA_927443375.1 uncultured Paenibacillus sp.
AGGGTAAGACGAGGGATTACTCCCTCGGACTCCCCGTCAAACCGTGCATGCGGATTTCCCGCACACGGCTTTCCTTCGTCAGTTCCCCATCTTCAGGAGTGAGTTTTCTTCATCCGTCGCCGGACTGCCCTATTTCACTCCTGAATTAGGAACGTGTGGTGAGTAAACTTGTTAGAAATACCATTCCCGCTGCTTCCAATACCTTGTTTGGAATCAGCCGGTTTGACACCGTAGATTTCTTTTTGCGCATATAGGCTCGCACCCTCATTCGCATCCATTGATCCAGACGTTTAAACTTTCCCTTCACATTCCCTATTCCGAAATAGTTTCCAAATCCTCGGATGATTTCGTTTAGTTTCTTGAGCATTCCGTCCAGGTTGTTTCCTTGTTGCCTACGGGTCGCGTTTCGGATTTTATCCTTATATTTCTTTACTTTCGCGTCCGGCAAGGTCACATACTCCCTCTTGAAGTCGAACCCCAGAAAACGAAATCCCTCATCGAAATCCACAACCTTTGTTTTCTCCGGGTGCATTCGCAATCGCAGGTCTTCTTCCAGGATCTTCTTTGCTGCCAGATACGCCTTTTCTGCCTGCTCTTTCGTTTTGCATAGGATCACGGCATCGTCCGCATATCTGACTACGGCAAATCCCTGCTCCTTCATTCCCCAGTCAAACGTATTCAGATAGATGTTCGCCAAGAGCGGCGAGATGACTCCGCCCTGTGGAGACCCGATTTCCGTTTCATGGAACTGATCATCTTCCATGACTCCCGCCGTCAGCCATCCGCGAATGAGCGTCAGCACTTTTCCGTCCGAGATTCTTTCTTGTACCTTCTTCATGAGACCCTCGTGGGGGATTTCATCGAAGAAAGATACAATATCCAGGTCTACTACATGTTCATATCCGCTGCGTTTGGCCCGCCGAATCGTGTGTATGGCTTGATGCGCCGAGTATCCTGCCCGAAAACCAAAGCTATAATAATAGAAATCCTGTTCAAAGATTGGCTCAATGATTTGACGGACGGCTTGCTGACATATCCGGTCCCGGATCGTGGGAATGCCTAGCGGCCTTAACTTCCCATTTTCCTTCTCGATATACTGTCTGCGCACCGGATCGGGAACGTAACGATTCTGCTGCAATAACCTCTGGAGTTCCCTTAGGTTCGTGCTCACATTCTTCTCGTACATTCCGATGCTTACGCCATCCATACCGCCACTTCCTTGATTCTTTTTTACCGATAGCCAGGCTTCATGCAGATTATTCATTTGGTACACCTTATCGATTAAGGAGTAGTAACGTCGTCTTTTCGGTTTCATTGGTGTTTCACCACCTTTACCGCTACTCACCAAGCTGGTCTTGTTTTCGCTACAAAGCATCGATTCCTTGCTTGTTCCATCCCGGCAACTGCGTGTTAGAAAAAAAAAAATCTCAATCGCTCCTGCTACCTTGGATGTACTCAGGTCGCCAGTTTGCCTGTATCCCCAAGCGTTATTTCGCTCTCGGCGGGACGCACCCTCTCGGTCAAACCCTCGCCGGTTTAAGGCGTTTACGATCTCCACTCACGAACACTCACAGGCTTTGACGAAGCACGTTCCCTTTGCCTCTGTCTCTCCTCTTTTGGAGTGAGAGCAGGGTATGCGACACCACTTTTTTTTTCTGGCTGCTTGCCTCTAAAAATAAAACTTAGGCGCATACTCATCCGGGTTTTCTCCTCCAGTCTGTTACCAGCTTTCATTGGCCCGAATTTACTCACTACTACGGAACGATCCGCCATCTCGCAGTCCTTCGGTTTGGCTTTCCCTTACGGTTATACCGCCCCTACCTTGTCCGCGTTTGCGCCAAGGAGACTACGAGACTTCCCTCAGTCATCTGCACCTTCTATTCCATCCATCCTGACCCTAATCACGTCGATGAGACTTACAGGTCATATCCCTTTGTTTGTTTTCCTGTAAGTTATACGATACCGTATAGGTTTCCCCGTTTTCTTGGCGGGTCACCCCGCATCGCCGCCACCTCTGGTTCACTGCATTCCGGGCTGGACTTTGCCTGCAGGCCCTTCGGATTCTTCCTACGGAAGACACCCTGCCCTTCCGGCAACCTTCGGTTGCCGGAAGTCTGCTTCGGCTACGGCACTTTAAAGGGTAAAGTTACCAGGTGGATTTGAACCACCTAGATGGCGCGACTGTGAGGCGCACGCAAAAAGGAGGGGCATCTAAGCCCCTCCTTAGGAATGCTGGCGCTGCCAGACACCGTTAGCTTGCAGTCCCGCCATTCTGATTCTGGACGAGGCAACGAGCAACGTG